>JAHJRV010000145.1 GCA_018830725.1 Actinomycetota bacterium
AAAAGAAGACATTGACGGATTCTTTGAAAGAATTGGTTCAGAGAAGGATGTTTTAGGAGCTCCAATTCTTTATACAGCAGAACAAGTAGCAAGAATACTGCAGCTTACTGTAGATAATGTTTGGAAACTTTTAAAATCAGGTAAATTAAAAGGATTCCAACTAAGAAATGGAATCAGGAGCCCGTGGAGAGTTCCTTCAGATAGTTTAGATGATTATATTCAAAGAAGAATGGACAAGAAAAAAGAGGAAATAAGAAGAGGATAATTATTAAACCTACACTTTATTAATAAAAATCTCAAATTCATAAGATAAGATGTAAAAATTAAGAAAAATTAATAAAGATTTTAAAATTAAAAATAATTAGGAGGAAATTTGTTTAACAGAAGAACTTTAATTTTATCTATTGCAGCACTAATACTTGTGAGTATTGCCTCATATCTGTTGTTAACTGAATCTCAAAAAAGAAACCCTGTTTTAGTAGCTAAGAGAAATATAGAAAAAGGTGAAGTTTTGGGTGAAGAGGATGTAATAGAAAAAAGTATTATGACAAGAGATGTACTTCCAAATGCACTAAGAAGTAAAAAGGACGCGTTGGGAAAAGTTGTGCTGTTTGATAGAGTAGTTGGAGATCAAATAACAAAGGAAGTTGTTGGGGAGGAATTATTAAAAGAATACAAGGAGATTTCAAAGAAAGGTAATGTAATATTTGCTCTAAATATCTCATATCAAGACGGAATAAGTCAAATCATTAAGAAAGGGGATATCATATCAATTATTAGAACAAAGGCTTCTAAATCGCCTTATACAGCGCAAAGCTCAGAATCAGAAAATGTAATTTCTGGGACAAATATGGTTGTAGCAGATAAGATCCCTATTATTGATATACTAGAGAAAGATGAGAAAAGAGGTTCAATTCTTGTAAGTGGGGAAAGGTATGGATTAACAATTTTGATTGAAATACCTAGAAAAATCGCAGAAGATCTTGCAGTGTTAGAGGCAAGTAAGGCTTATAAGGTTGTGTTAGAAAGTGGGGATTAATTTGGAAAATAAAATGATATCTATTGTTTCATTTAAAGGCGGAGTAGGTAAAACAGCTATTGCATTGAATCTTGCTAAAGCTGCCGGAGACTATGACATTAAAGCCCTGTTGTGGGAGATAGACAGGAATCCTGGTTCACTGTCATCAATACTTGATCTTGATCCGAGTATTAATGTTGTATCAGCAATCATGAATCCAGAAGGTCTTACTTACTATATACATAGAATTAAAGGTGAAAAATTTGATGTACTATTAGGACCTCCAGATTCAATAATAGGAGAGGAAATAGAAGAAATTGAGAAGATAAGAGGAGTAATTGATACTGCAAAAAAAATATATAAACTGATGATTATGGATTTAGGTCCATATATAGATAAGTTATTAATTCAAATAATGAACGAGAGTGATTTAATTCTATTAATTGTCGAACCTGAGGTGTCCTCAATAGCAAAAGCAAGAGCAAATATAGACCTAATTACTGAAAAGACTGAATATGACCTTTCTAATAAGATGTGGGCTGTAATAAATAAGACTACAAAGAGTGACAATATAAGTTTTAATCAAATTAGTGATGCATTAAAAATTCCAGTATGTATAAAGATTAGCTATGATAAGAAATATAGGAGCAAAATAAATAGGATAGAAAGCTCAGTTCCTGAAACAAAGATATCAAAGGGGTGCGAAAAAATATTAAAAAGAATATATCCTGGTGCTAAAAAGCCTGAAAAAAGAAAAAGATTCTTGTTTTTTAAAAAGGGAAATAAAAAATGAGCCTGAAGGATATTTTAAAAGATAAAGAGAAAATAGATTATACCAGTGCAACTGTGAGGGGTAGAACAGTAGATGAAATTGTAGAAAGTATAAGGAGTGAAATTACTAATGATGAAAGAGTAAAAACTTATATTTTAACAAAAGATGAAATTGAAAAGATATTGGAAGAAAAATTAATTAGATATCTAGGCAGAAAAAAAATGATGCTGAATGATGACGAGATAAAATCTCTTCAAAGGATTGTATTTGATGAAATATTTGGGCTTGGTATATTAGAGGATTTAATAAATCGTGAAGATGTAATAAACATCTTTATAAGAAACACGGAAGTAACC
Organism: Actinomycetota bacterium; assembly: GCA_018830725.1. Classification (NCBI taxonomy): domain Bacteria; kingdom Bacillati; phylum Actinomycetota; species Actinomycetota bacterium. The sequence goes on from JAHJRV010000145.1 coordinate 2,147, forward strand.
TATGATACTTTGGATGGTGAGTTACATAGACATGCAGACTTTAAGAACATCGAGGAAGTTGAAAAGATAAAGGATAAAATCCTTGCTCAAAAGAATAAAACAGTAACTCCTTCCCATCCTATGTGTGACCTCATTCTTTATAATGGTTCAAGAGTAAATATAACACTTCCCACAGTTGCTGATAGGCTTGCCATGACAATAAGGAATCTAAATTTACTTAATGAGACACTGAATGGACTTTACAAGCGAGAGATGATGACTGAAGATATGAAAAATTACATAAAAGAAGCAATTATAAATAAAAAAAACATACTGATTTCAGGTTCAACTGAGACGGGAAAAACAACACTTGCAAATTCAATATTGAAGGAAGTTCCACCTGATGAGAGAATATCTATAATTGAAGATACACCAGAGCTGAAACTAAGAAGAAACAATGTGGATTATCTCAGGGTGAGAGAGTCTGATAGAGATGGTGTTGAAAATGTTACACAGGATAGACTTCTTAAAAATACACTAAGATTCACTCCTAAAAGAATAGTATTAGGGGAGGTAAGAGATCCCCGGGCAGCATTTGCCCTCATAAATACTTTAAATACAGGTCATCCAGGTTCAATTTGTACAATCCACGCAAGTAGTCCTGTCGATGCATTAAATAGGCTAAGAACATATGCAATTATTGCGTCAAATATTCCAGTTAATACTATGAGTGTAATGATATATAGAGCCATTGATATAATAATTCAACTGGTGGGTGGGGCAAAGGAAAAAAGAAGAATTACTGAAATTGTAGAGTTAGAAAAAAAGTTAGAACCAAATTCAACTTTTATAACAAGGAAGGTCTTTTAAGATGAATATAATTGCTATCTCAATTTTATATGGAATAACAGCGTTTTTAGTAGTTATTACTTTGGGTGAATTGAGAATTGCAAGAAAAAAGAGATTGGAGAGAAAGCTAAAGAGACTTGTAATAAAACCAGAAGAAAAAAAAGTTACAGGAAGATTTAGCAAGAGTATAGAAAATTTTTTAATGGGAACGGGGCTGAAATTAAGCGTTGAAGAATTTATTTTTTTAATCCTATTTTTGTATATCATAATGTTAATTGGATTATTAATATCAAAGATTCCAATATTTATAGCATTACTTTTATCTTTAATTATACCTGCTCTTTTTCTATGGTATCTTAAATATAAAAAGGAGAAGAGAAAAGAAAAGGTTGAAAGGCAAATGGAGGGTTTCTTAATAGATTTAAGTGGAATATTAGGTCCTATTCCAAATATATTAGAGGCACTAAAACAATCTATTGAGACACTTGATCAACCTCTTAAGGATGAGATATTAGAGACTGTAAATGATGTTACAAGTGCAAATCTATCCATAGAAGATTCTTTAAGAAATCTTTCTAAAAGGGTTGATGATAGGGGACTTGTAAATATATTCTGCATTGCCATGATTCAAGCTAATAAGATAGGTACAAAGGATACGGGAAGGATACTCAAAAGGTATGCAGATATTGCAAGGCGTAATCAGAGAATAAAAACTGAAGCTATTGCAAAACTATCCTATGCTCGTGCGCAGAAAAATATTTTAATTTCAGGTGTAATTTTAATGTATATTTTAGTTTTTATTATGAATCCAGGATACATCAATTTCTATAGAACCTCTCTTGGATTATGGATAATGGCATACTCATTAATCTCAATAGGTATGGGTCTTTATATTCTCAACAAATTGACAAACGTAGGTGGTGGTAGATGAATTTAAGAACTTTAATATTTTCACTTATATTGGGTTTACTTTCTTCTATTATTACATTTTTCATTCTATTAAAACCTGCAAGATTAAAAGGAATACTTGAGAAAGAAACTAAAAGAACAAGAAAAAATTTTATATACAGTTTAGTTGATAAATACACCAGCCCAGCAGATAGAGAAGAATATGATGACATGTTTGAAAAACTGCAAGATTTTAAATTTTTTGGATATAGAGTAAGGAATTTTAGTGATTTTATAACATTAAAAATGATACTGGTTAGCATTGCTCTAATTTTTTCAATCATAATAAGATTACCATTTCCTAAGATAATTATAATGGTTTTCTTCACAGTAGTTGTATGGAAACTTCCAGATATCAAACTTTCAAGAGAAATTAAAATTATGGATAAAACCATAAAGAATGAATTACCTTATATAGCAGAGATAGTTGCATTAGGGATGGAAGGAGGGATGGATTTTAACGAATCAGTTCATTTCTTAACAAATAATACAAAAGGTAAAATTACTGACCTGTTAAAAGAGGGTTATTTTAATTTTACTGCTGGTAGTGGTGAGGAAAAAAGCTATATAAATGCTGCAAAAAAAAGTTTGTGTGAGGAGTTTGTAAACCTTATAAAAACTGTATTTCAAAATAAGAAACTGGGAATGCTCGTAAGTGAAGCTATTTTTAGGCAAGCTGAAAATATAAGATATAAAAATGCTACAGATTTAAAGTTAAAAGTTGAGAGAATTCCCCTTTTTGCAACCTTGATTATTATGGGATTTTTCTTTTTCCCGATATTGATAATAATGATAGCACCTGTATTTGCGGAAGTGTTTAAATTATTTACAGGATAATATGAAACCTAAAATATAGTAACTTTTTTACTTTTTAATTGTTATAACAATATATGGATAAAAATAATAAAATTATGTCAAATTTATATAATGTTATTTGGAGGTGAAAAGTGAGTTTAATAATGAATTTATTTCTAAAATTTTTTAAGAAAATCAAAAATGAAAAAGGTGATGTAGCAATTGAATATTTTGTAATTGCTGCAGTAATAATAGTTGGAATAGTTGCAGTTCTATATGCTTTAAGAGATCAGTTAATACTTCTTATTGAAAATATAACTGACATTTTAACATTACCATAAACTACAACAACACCTTAGTAAGTCAGCTCATCTTTAAATACAGAGCTTGATTTTAAAAGTAAATATTAAAAAAAGATTGATTTTACTCCATTAATTTCGTTTAATTTTGTCTGGAGTTTAATTGAATGGAAAAATTAAATTTTAACGATGAGAGAGGCTCAACACTAATTGAGTTCTCTCTGACAATATTAATATTTCTAATAATATTTGCTGCAATAGTCCAGTTTGGATACATATTGCTTGCAAATAACATTGTTGAAACAGCAGCTTTTGAGGGTGCAAGAGCAGGTTCTATTACACCAGATCCTTTAAATTCTGTTGATGTTGCATCAAGTGCTGTTGATGATTATATTGTTAAAGTACTTCCTGGCTGGACTAGTGGTAGGATGAGTAAAGATATATCAATTACAGGAATTACTCCAGAAGATACTATAACAGTAAATGTTTCTTATGATGTTCCGATAATGTTCGGAAATGCTCTCTTTCCATCAAGTGGCGGTTCTTTTACTGTAATAGGTGAATCAACCATGACACTTACTGAAAAACCTTAAATATTTAAACAATTAAAAATTTTAGTTATAAGGTATTATAAAAGTATTTAAGTTTGTAAAAAATACTTAAATATATAAAAACATAAGAAGTATTTAAGATTTAATGCATATTAAAAATTAAGTATTTAAAAGATATTTAAGAATTTAAATATTAAAAAGCACTTTAGAATTAAAATATATGAAAAAATTTTTAATAAAACAAATTAAATATGAAAGAGGTTCATACGCAATAATATCAGTTATTATGATACCTATTTTTCTATTGATAGCTGCTTTAGCAGTAGATATGAGCATGCTTTTTGCTGCAAGATCAGAACTACTTAAAGCATCAGACATAGCAGCAATAGAGGTTTCAAAATACTTGGATTTAGAACAAACTCAAATCACTGGTGATGTAGTAGTTAGGTCAGGATACGCTAATTATGCAATAGACTGGGTTCTATATAATTTCAATAACAAATTTGGTGGTAGCTTAGATGAAGTAAGTGTAAGATTCGGTCCAGTAAATAGTAATGTAAATCCAGAAATAGTATATGTTAAATCAACAGCTAATATTCCCCTTTATTTTGCAAAAATAGCTGGAATAAGCTCAACAAATGTTGTTGTTGAGGGCTCAGCAAGAATAAGAGAAGTGAAATAGATATAAGAATATTAATTTTTATAAGCATTTAAAGATGGATATTCCCTAAAAAATATAAATAGTCAATAGCAAATTTTAAATAGTTAATAACAATGAATAATAATAAAGAACCTGAAAAAATAGAATTTAAAAATAATAAAGTAGAAAATATTCTAGTAAAAATTGTATTTATAGCTATTATTTTAATAATTCTATTTACAATTCTTTATCTTTACACTCCGCTAAAAGATATATTTTTTAAAAAACAAATAGCAGAAGAAACTAATGAAGAAACAATAGAACCTACTAAAGAAATATCCGAAGAATCTAAAGAGGGAACAATAGAACTTACTGAGGAAGAAAGTTCAATACCTGAGGGTGGAGAATGGACTTTTATTGATCCAAGGGAAGCAAAGCAGCAAGGTATTGTTAAGGATATAGATTACAAAAATAAAATAATAACTATTGAAAATGCCAATACTGGTAAAATTGAAATATT
>JAHJRV010000146.1 GCA_018830725.1 Actinomycetota bacterium
AAGGTCATTCAAGTTTTTAGATACTTCACGCATTTCTTCTAATACCTCTTCTCTGTCTTCAACTCTCAATGATAGGATTAATTTTGAAACCCTGTTTTTCTCCGCCCTGAGTTCCTCTACCTCGACCAGAAGTTCTCTTCTTTGAATATCCAGATCAAGTAGTTTATCAATATCAATATCAATATTTCTATTTCTTACTTCTTGTTTAACTCGGTCTGGATCCTGTCTAATCAGTTTAATATCTAACATCTCTATATATTATGTTCTCCTTCTTAGTATTACTTTTTAATAATTTACTATATTTTAACCAATTATTTTATTTTCACCTTTTTCGGATTTTTGAAGAGCCTTTTTTATCGCCATCTCTTCTTCATTTGAAAGCTTTATTCTTGATTTTCCATTTAAAATGGGTTTTACATAAACCCTCGCATCTGTCCTACTTTGAAGTGAGCTTACGACTACTCCATCCCCATTTCCATTGAGCAAGCTTAAGCTAAAACTGGTTTCCCCACCAATATCTGAAAAGGCATTATAATGAACTGTCCCCACAAATTTGAGCACTTCAAGCATTTTTCTTTCTGTTTCTATTTGCTTTTTTTCAAGAGTATTTACTTTTTCCCCTAATTTTTCAGATTTCTTAACATATTCCCAAAGAATATCTGTAACACTTTCTTTGGATTCCTCAGGAATAAAAAGTTCTAATTTCTTCCTTAATTTATTTAATCTAATCTCATTAATTACTGCCCATATAATTAGTAAAGATATTATGCCAATTATTACATATATAAGAGTATCAATGTTCTGCATATTTTTCTCCTATCGTTCTATATACAATTTTCCTTATATAAGTACTTCTTTTTTATTTTTTAATAAAAATTTCTAATATTTAGTATTATATTTATTAAAAATTCAAAAATTTCAATTTTTAAAATAAATTTTTATCTTTCAACCATGATTTTAAACTCAACTTCATTATTACCAAGAAATTGTTCAAATGCAACAGGACCAACCAATATTTTTAGTAAGCACTTACTTCCAGGAAATGACTTTATCCCAGGTAAGGTTACAGAGAGCACCTCTTCTGGTTTTATCTCTGGTATAGTTGTTTCAACCGTAACTGGTTCAGGTTCTATTTCAGACTTTAGTGTTACTTTAATTGGAATGTCTTTTTCTACTTGGTTTCCTTGATTTTGAATTGATATTGTTACTGATATTTCCTCACTATATAGTAAGACAATATATTCTCCCTGTTCTTCCTTCTTTTTAGGATCAAACTCAACTGTTTCTGGTAGAACTGCTACTCCGTGAATTGGTTGAAGAGTTGCTACTCCTTTTGCAGCATTTATATAATCCATAATCTTATCTAAAGTGTATATTTCCTTTTTCTGTAAGAAATATGATTCTGGTATTTCTAACTGATCTAGTTTCTTCTCCTTTAAAACAATTCCTACTGCCTTTTTATAATATTCATACACTCTATCACTTATATGTAAATCCTCCAAAGCTCTTGAAAGTTGTATGCTCGCTATTTCAACATCTATGTCCTCCAGAGCATTAAGTAGAGCAGGTTTATAGTCATCTAATGCAGCAGCTCTCATATCAAATACAAATTGTAAAACTCCATGTGCTCTCTCTATCTCTTCGGGAACTTTTAAATCTGAGCACTTGTTTGCTATTTCTCTGCTACTATCAGCATATTTTTGTAATTCAGTTATCATTTCAACTCTATCTAAGGATTGAATCTTCTCTCTTGTAGTTATGAAGTTTTTTGAAATCTGATTAGACAGGTTAATTAACTCCGATGCTTTTTTTATATAATTTTCAATTGGAGATTCTCTTCTTTTGAATAGATTTTTGCAGTCAAAAGAGCCTATAAGATATATTGATAGAAGTACTATTATAGCAATTACTATTACTAAGTTTAAAATTGATGATCTTCTTCTAACTCTTCTTGCCATTTTATTACCTCATAATCTGGTGGGTGAGGAGGGATTTGAACCCACAAGCCTTTTAAAGCACTAGACCCTGAACCTAGCGTGTTTACCAATTTCACCACTCACCCATTTAGAAATTATTATAGCATCTTTTAGTTCTTGTAAAAATTGATTTTATAATTTATTTTGTTAATAAAACAAAATGTTAAAAATAATTACTAAAATAAAATGTAAAGAATAATATATTCCACTACATCTATTAAAATGTATAGTCTTCATATTTAACTTGGTATAATATGAGTTGAAATGTTTAAAGGTAAAATTTTTGCAAATAGATATGAGATTCTAAAAAAGATTGATTCTGGGGGAATGGCAAATATTTATCTTGCCAGAGATAAAAAACTTTCCCGGAATGTTGCTTTGAAAATAATGTTTCCTCAGTTTGCATCTGATTCACATTTTGTTGAGCGTTTTAAACGCGAAGCAAAATCCATGGCTAATTTATCACATCCATATATAGCTACCGTATATGATTGGGGAAAGGAAGAAGAAATATATTATATAGCGATGGAATATCTTTTAGGAGAGAACCTGAGTCAAATAATAAATAAAAAAGGCATACTTCCACCAAGTGAAGTTGTGGATATCTCTATAAAGATCTGTGAAGCATTGGAAGTTATTCATACACAGGGTATTATTCATCGAGATATAAAACCATCAAATATCTTAGTTACTAAAGAAAAAGACATAAAAATCACAGATTTTGGAATTGTTAAGGATAGTACCCCCAGTATCACTCAAACTGGTTCCATGTTAGGTACAGCTCAATATATCTCACCAGAGCAAGCAAGGGGAATAAAAATTAGCAAAAGGTCTGATATATACTCCTTGGGTGTTGTTATGTATGAAATGCTTACGGGTGATCCACCATTTAGGGGAGATGACAGTTTAAGTGTAGCACTTAGACACATCAGGGAAAAACCTACTCTGCCCTCAAATATAATAAAAAATCTTTCTAAAAATTTAGAAACTGTAATAATGAAATGCTTATTAAAAAATCCTGAAGATAGATATAACTCCGCTACTCAATTAAAAGAAGATTTAATAAGATGTTCAAAAGGTCTTCCTATCTCTGAATTACATGAAACTGTAAAGGCTAAATTACATCCTGAAACTAAGGCGGTTTTTACGAAGGGTTTTGAAACTATAAAAAATATTAAATGGGTCAGATTTTTATATACCTCGCTTATCATATTTCTTATAGCAGTCATTTCAATTACTCTATATCCTCTTCTTTTAAAAGTGGTGCAAAAACCTATACCTAAAGTTGTCGTCCCTCAGCTTGAACAGGCTGAATTATCAAAAGCAAAAGAGGAGTTAGAAAAGCTTGAACTAAAAATGGCTATTTCCAGACAAGTTCATAATGATTCTGTTGAAAAAGGTTGTGTAGTAAATCAGAATCCTGAAGCAGGATCAAAAATTATGGAGGGAGAGACTGTTTATTTGGTAATAAGTCTGGGTCCACGAGTTACTGAAGTTCCAAATATCGTTGGTTTGAGGTTAGAAGAAGCTAAAAAAGCATTAGAAGAATCCAATTTAAAAGTTGGGATAAAAGATGAAAAATACAGTGAAGTTCCCAAAGGTAAAATAATAAGTCAATCTCCAGAACCTGGAGAGATAGTTGGTTTCAACACACCTGTGAATGTGGTTATAAGTTTAGGAGTTGAGAAAATTGTAGTTCCCTCTGTTATAGGAATGGACTATCAAACTGCTCGAGATATACTGGAAAATAAGCAACTATCTGTGGCACGAATATATGAAATATCTGAAACTGCTGAAGTGGGAACTGTTATTTCTCAGGAACCATTTGTAAATACACAGGTTTTTAAAAACAGTCTTGTTACAATAACATTAAGTTCTGGGAGTGAAATGATTTCCATACCTAAAGTTATAAGAGAAAATTTTGAAGATGCAATATCAACTCTCGAGGAAGTTGGATTTGTTGTTGAAAAACATTGGGTTCCATCAAGTTTAGCTACTAAAAATCTTGTGCTAAATCAAGACCCTCAAGGAGGAACTGGTGCTCCACCAGGCACAGTTATTATAATTTATATAGGAAGTGGCCCAACATAGGTTTTATTATCAAATAAAAATCAGTGAAGTGTTATTTCTTTTTACTCAATTCTTCTTCTACAAGGACTCTTCTTAGAACTTTTCCAACAAGTGTTTTTGGCATCTCTTTTCTAAATTCTACTGATTTTGGAATTTTGTATTTGGCTAAATTCTTTTTACAGAACTGAATGATCTCTTCCTCAGTTGTCTTTTCACCTTCTTTTATAGAGACAAAGGCTTTTACTGATTCACCATATTTTGGATCTGGAATTCCAACAACAGCTGCTTCTCTAACCTTTGGATGTTCATATAAAACTTCCTCTACTTCTCTTGGGTAGATATTAAATCCTCCTGATATTATCATGTCCTTTTTTCTATCAACAATATAGAAGTAACCATCTTCATCCCTCTTTGCGATATCTCCTGTATAACACCATCCATCTCTTAAGACAGCTTTGGTTTCATCGGGTTTATCTAAATATCCTTTCATAACCTGCGGACCAAAAATTGCTAACTCACCAATCTCTCCTATAGGTACTTCTTTTTCCCCTTTTTCTAATTCCATTATCCTGCAATCTGTATCAGGAAACGGTAATCCAATGCTACCTATTTTTCTCAAACCCTCAAATGGATTACAGTGTGTAACCGGTGATGTTTCAGTCAGTCCATATCCTTCTACTAACTTTGCTCCAGTCAATTCCTCAAACCTCTTGCAAACCTCAACCGGTAAGGGTGCTGCACCACTAATACAATATTTAATAGAAGAAAGATCATATTCTTCAACATTTGGATAATGATTTATTGCTGAATACATCGTGGGAACACCTGGAAATATTGTAGGTCTATATTTTTTTACCAATTTAAGTACTGACTCAGTATCAAACTTGGGCACAAGAACCATATTAAATCCGCTTTGCACAGAATAAAGCATTACTACTGTCATGCCGAAAACATGAAAGAAGGGTAATGCGCTGAGCATAATTTCCTTTCCTTCAATTGCTTCTACAAACCAGGATCCACATTGTAAGGTATTGGCTATTAAATTTTTATGAGTGAGCATACATCCTTTTGATATTCCAGTTGTTCCTCCTGTGTACTGTAATAATGCAACTTCTTCTTGAGATGTATCAACATCTGGGGGTGATGAAGAATATTTATTCAACAATTCTTTGAAAAAACAA
>JAHJRV010000147.1 GCA_018830725.1 Actinomycetota bacterium
AAATATGCGGAAGAAAACAATGCAAAAAAGATAAGTTCTGTTAGTCTTAAAATAGGAGCTTTATCAACAATTATTCCAGAGAATGTAAAATTTTATTTTGAAATTTTATCTAAAAATACAATAGCAGAGGGAGCAGAACTTATTTTTGAAAAGGAAAAGTCAAAAGCTTATTGTATAAATTGTAATGGGGACTTTGAGATCGAAAATTTAGATTTAGTCTGCACAAAATGTGGGAAAGAGAATGTATTTATCAGACCAGATACAGGATTTATTATCAAAAGCATTACTATTGATTGATATTATAAAAAATTTGTCATTCTGAACGAAACGAAGAATCTCTTAAGTAATAATAAGAAAATATTCTCATTTTATTGGGTTCTTCAATAAGTTTAATAAGATTTTTCAGTTGCTAAAGCTCCTTCAAATGATAAAGAATAAACTATGTCATTAAACAAGCATCAGGAAAGGTTAATTCAATCTTATTTGTCATTCTGAACGGAACGAAGTGGAGTGAAGAATCTAATTAAATGTAGAAAATTTTTTTTATTTATCTTTTAAAATTGTTATTATTAATTAAAAATAATTTTAATTGGAAAATAGTTATATAAAAATGGGAGGTTTTCTATATGGAAATAAAAGTTTTAGAGAGTGTTTTAAGAGTAAATGAGGAGCTGGCAAAGAGGAACAGAGATTTTTTTAAGAAGAAGAATATATACTCAATAAATATTATGTCTTCCCCAGGAGCTGGGAAAACAAGTTTAGTAGTTGAGACTTTAAAAAGAATTAAAGAGGAAATAAAGAGTGCAGTGATAGTTGGAGATTATACAGGAAAAATTGATGCAGAAAGAATAGGAAAGTTAGAAATACCAACACTTCAACTAGAAACAGCTTCATGTCATTTAGACGCTAATATGATTTCACAAGCCATAAATAATATAGATTTAACCAATATAAAACTACTTTTTATAGAAAATGTTGGAAATCTAATATGCCCTGCAGAGTATAAATTGGGAGTAAATAAGAATGTAGTTATATTGAGTACTCCAGAAGGCAGCGATAAACCTCTTAAATATCCTCTTATGTTTTCTATATCTGATGTTCTTATTATAAATAAAATAGATTTACTTGGATCATTAGATTTTGATATTGAGAAAGTTAAAAACACAATATTGAAATTAAATCCAAAAATTCAAATTTTTTTAATGTCATGTAAAACAGGTGAGGGGATTAATGATTGGATAAATTGGATAAAATCTGAACTAAAAATGTAAAAAATTTGCGTGCGATTTGCGTGCAATTTATTTTAGAGTATATCTTATTGCACGTCCAATACCCTCTCCATTAATTAAATATTATAGAAAAATGGTGAAAAAAAACAATGTTTTAAGATACAGGATAAATGTAAAAGGTGTTGTTCAAGGAGTTGGTTTCAGACCATTTATCTACAGGTTAGCAAAAGAAAATAGATTATATGGTTGGGTTCTAAACTCAAGTGAAGGAGTTATTATAGAAGTAGAAGGAGAAAGTAAAAACCTAAATCTCTTTATAAAAAATATTAAAGAGAAAGCTCCTCCTATGGCAAAAATAGATGAAATAAGTTTAGAAGAACAAGAGCCTATTTATTATAAGAAATTTGAGATAAAAAAAAGCGTTAGAAAGAAGGGAAAATATCAGCTTGTATCCCCCGATGTCGCTATTTGTGAAGACTGTCTAAGTGAGCTATTTGATAAAAATGATAGAAGATATCTCTATCCATTTATAAATTGTACTAACTGTGGACCAAGATTTACTATCATAAAGGATATGCCATATGATAGAACAAATACCACAATGAATGAATTTATTATGTGTGAGAATTGCCAGAAAGAGTATGATGATCCATTATCGAGAAGATTTCATGCACAACCGAATGCATGTTCTGTATGTGGTCCACATATCTGGCTTGTTGATAATAAGGGTAAATTAGTAAATAATGAAAATCCCATTGAGGAAGCATCAAATCTTCTAAAAAACAAAATGATAATTGGAGTAAAAGGTCTTGGGGGATTTCAATTTGCTTGTGATGCGACTTCTAATGATGCTGTAAAAAGAATGAGGATGAGAAAGAACAGACCATCAAAACCCTTTGCAATTATGGTTAAGGATGTAGATCAAGTTAAAGAAATCTGTTATCTAAATAAAGAGGAGGAAAAACTTCTAACAGGAAGTCAAAAACCAATAGTTCTTTTAGAAAGAAAAGGGAAATTATATAAGGAAAATGAAAATAATATAAGAGTCTGTGAACAGATTGCCCGAAATAATAATTATTTAGGAGTTATGATTCCTTATACCCCTCTTCATTACACCCTGCTTAGAAGTTTTGATAAACCATTAGTTATGACGAGTGGAAATATAAGCGAGGAACCAATTGCAATTGAAAATGAAGAAGCAATTAAGCGACTAGGTCATATTGTTGATTACTTTTTGTTTCATAATAGAGATATCTATGGTCGTTATGACGACTCAGTTACTAAAATATTTGATAATAAAGTTCAGATGGTAAGAAGAGCAAGAGGTTACTGCCCTTATCCTGTAAAACTTGATTATCATTCTAAAAAAATACTAGCAGTTGGACCACATTTAAAAAATACATACTGTTTAGCTGATGGAGAAAATGCGTTTGTAAGTCAACATATTGGTGATTTAGAAAATTTAGAGACAATGAATCACTTTACAAGCTCACTATCAACTTATAAAAATCTTTTTAAAATAGAACCAGAAATTGTAGCATATGACATGCATCCAGGATATCTTTCCACCCAATTTGCCAAAGAAACAAATAAAGAGGTTAAAATTGCAGTACAGCACCACCACGCTCATATTGCAAGTGTTATGGCTGAGAATCATTTAAAAGGAAAAGTAATTGGTATAGCTTTTGACGGTACAGGGTATGGAACTGATGAAACTATTTGGGGAGGTGAATTTTTAATAGCAGATGAATTTGGTTTTGAAAGAGTAGCACATTTTCGAAAAGTTTTAATGCCAGGCTCAGAGAAAGCAATTGAAAGACCTTACAGGATGGCAATTAGCTATCTATTTGAAGTTTATAAAAATAAAATATTTAAATGTAAAGATAAAGAGACTGATAATATTATTAAAAAATCTGGGAAAAATAAGTTAAATAATAAAATAACCAAAGATAATTTAAATAATTCAGAAAAAGATAAGTTAGAAAATAAAAAATTATATAAAGAGGATATAAAAAATAAAAAAAGTGAAATTTATAATTTATTTAAGAATGATTCAAATAAGTTTTTTAAGGGAATAAGAAAGGCTTGTAGAGATACAGAATTAAAAGTAATTATAAATCAATTAATATCCGGATTTAATTCACCACTTACCTCAAGTTGTGGAAGACTCTTTGATGCAGTAAGTTCTCTACTTTCAATTTCACAGCATAATTATTATGAAGGTCAAGCAGCAGTCGAGTTAGAGATGGTAAATAACGAATCTACTTTGGAAAGCTATCCTTTTATTATAAGAAAAGAAAATTACAATCAATCAGTTAACAATTTGAACAAATATTCTATAAAAAAAGATTTTAAAGCAAATATGATTAGTGAGAATAGAATTAGTAAAAATGAAAAAAGTATTGTATCTATAAATAAAAATATGATTATAGATACTTTATCAATAATAGAGGGAATAATTGCTGATATTAAGAAAGGATATAAGTCTTCTTATATATCAGCCAAATTTCATAATACAATAATTGCTATAATTTCAAAAATCTGTGAAATAATGTATAAAAAATTTAATATTAAAAAAGTTGTACTAAGTGGTGGGGTTTTTCAGAACAATATAATCTTAAATAGATCATTTAGAATTTTAAGAGAAAAAGGTTTTGATGTTTTCACTAACTTTCAAGTTCCTGTAAACGATGGAGGAATATCTCTTGGTCAAGCATTTGTTGCTCATCATATTGCAGATAAATTAAGAGTTTAATGTATTTATTAAATTTTTACAAAATAAAAAATTTTTAAGTAATTATGTGTTTAGCTATTCCAACAAAAATAGTAAAAATTGAAAATAATCAAATAGCTGAGGTTAATCTCTCAGGAGTAAGAATGAAGATCAGCCTAGCTTTATTACCCGAAGCCAAAATTGGAGATTATGTTTTGGTTCATGCAGGATTTGCTATAAATGTTTTAAGTGATGAAGAGGCAAAAGAGACTTTAAAAATCCTCTCAGAATTAGATAAACAATAACCTAAAATTTTAGAGGAGACACTTCTATAAAAAGCAGGAGTTTTATTTGAAATATATTAATGAATTTAGAAGCCCTAATTTAGCTAAAAAGATAATTTCAAGATTAAAAAAGCTTAAAATTGATAAAGTAAACTACATGGAGGTTTGTGGAACTCATACAGTAAATGCCTTTAAATTTGGAATAAGACAGACTTTGCCCGAAGGTTTAAGACTTATATCTGGTCCAGGTTGTCCAGTTTGTGTAACAGACAACAGGGAGCTCGATATTACAATTGAAATGCTAAAAAAATATGAGATTACATTAACAACATTTGGAGATATGGTGAGAGTTCCATCATCATATTCTTCATTAGAGAAGGAAAAAGCAAATGGAAAAGATATAAGAGTAGTCTATTCACCAATTGATGCTCTAAATTTAGCGCAAAAAAATCCAGAAAAAAATATTGTGTTTTTTGGTGTAGGATTTGAAACAACAGCTCCTATGGTAGCATATACTATTAAATATGCTAATGAAAAAAGGATTAAAAATTTTTATGTATATAGTGTTCATAAATTAATACCCCCAGCATTAAAAGTGCTTGTAAAGGACGAGAATATAAAAATCAATGGCTTCTTATGCCCCGGGCATGTAAGTGTTATTATTGGTTCTAATCCTTATGAGTTTATAGCAAGGGATTATAAAATTCCATGTGTGATAACAGGGTTTGAACCAATTGATATCTTACAAGGAATTTTAATGTTAGCCATACAAACAAAGGAAAAGGAAGCAAAAGTTGAAATTCAGTATAAAAGAGGAGTCAATAAAGAAGGTAATAAAATTGCCTTAGAATTAATTAATGATGTTTTTGATAAATCAGATGCTTTATGGAGAGGATTGGGAATAATTTCACAAAGTGGTCTTGTTATAAAAGAAAAATATTCTCAGTTTGATGCATTAAAAAAATTTCCAGTTGACCCCCCACTTGTTAAAAAACATAAAGGATGCAAATGTGGAGATGTCTTAAAAGGTTTAATTATGCCATATAACTGCCCTCTTTTTAAAAATGTGTGTAATCCCTTAAATCCAGTCGGACCTTGCATGGTTTCAAGTGAAGGAAGTTGTGCTGCATACTATCATTATGCATTATAATTTTTTAAATTTAATTTTCATGTTGGAAAGTCTCCTTGCTAAAGCCAGGAGTAGTTCGCAACAATATGTAATTATTAACTTATTACCTTGACTATATATAATATATATAGTTTGGGTAATGATTATACCGGGAGAAATTTATGAAAAATATAAGAGATGTTTTACTAATATTTTTAATAGTATTTTTA
>JAHJRV010000148.1 GCA_018830725.1 Actinomycetota bacterium
TAATTAGCATATTCATAATTAGAGTATTAACCCATTAAATCTTTTAAAGGAAAAAACAAATTTTAAAAAATATTTTATTATCCTTTTGATATTTATTAACTGCTAATTATTTTCAATTTATTTCTGTCTGATCTTGTCTAGTGCCTCTTTTGCAGCTGTCCGAACAAAATTATCTATTATCATAAAGAGCTTGAGTAAGTGCTTCCACAGCCCTCTTGTCCTCTATTTTTTCAAGAGCTTCTGCTGCACGCCTTCGAACAAAAATATTTTTATTCTTAAGAGCTAAAATTAATGGCTCTACAGCTGGTTCTCCTATCTCACCAAGAGCAATTGCCGCAAATAAAAGTTTTTCCCGTTGCTACAACCACTCTGTCGAATACTTTGAATTTTCTGACATTAAGTCCGACTTCTTTAATAATTCCAGTAAATTCATGCTCAATAGCCCGATCTCACATGACGGATGTATCAAGGAGACCGTTCCTGGTGCAGGTTGAGATCAACTGGTCAATCCCGTTTATTGTCTGTTCCTTCTTGCAAGAGTCTTTGTCATACAGTTTACTCAAGAAGTAAATTTATCCTCCCCATCTATTTTGGTCTTGGTTGACCAAAGACCTTGTTATAGCTACCTGATATCCCGAACTCTATGCGACACGAACTACAGATTATTCTGGTTGTCCACGAAGTCATGTCTGCTATAAAAGGTGATTTCATCAAGATAGATGTCATGACCATTTGGGTGTTATAACCAGCTCCACAGTTTGGACATATCACGTACTCCTGTTTAGTGGAGGTTATTGGTTGTTTGCCCTTATTAACCTTCTTTCCAAACAATTTATCAAATATTCCCATATTTACCTCCTATAAATTATTGTGATAAATTTTTTAAAACAAATCTTTTTACTAATCACCTCCAAATAAAAATAGCTGCTTATAAAATAACTTAAGCAGCTATATATTTAATAAATACTAAATATTTTAAGTTATCTGTATCTAAAGATAATGATTTCATCCCCTCCCCACTCAACATTATGATTAAATATATTTTATCATTACTAATAATATAAAGTTTAATATCTCTATTTATAACTTACAAGTAAACTTATAAAAAAATATTAAAATTATAATTTCCAAATGTAAAAAATAGAGAATATACTTACTTGTAAAAACAATTTAAAATAAAAATAGTTACAAAATTTCTTATAATCATATTCTTAGGTATTTTGTCTCCTCCAGTGAGTTTAGCTTCAATTCCTGAGTTTTGTAAGAATTAACTTTCTTTTATAGATAAATAAACAGTAGTTTTAATAAAAAGTTCTTTAGTTAAAAGAGGATGTTCTTCTACAAAATATATTTCTTTTTTTCAATAGTTTCAGCTTCCTCTTTCTTAATTTTTACCCCTTTTTCTCCCCTACAGCTTTTATTTAAACTTATAAAACTCTGATGATTCTATTTAATTCCTTTTTCTTTTCAATTATATAATTTTTGTCCTCTATCTCATTCAAATTTATATCTATGTTTAAAGATGCTCCTTTTATCCCAGTGAAGAGTAGCATCTGATAAAACAACATCAAATTCACCATTGAAACTCAGATTTTTTACATCCCTCACCTCAAAAGTAAGATTTGGTAATCTTTCGCGTTCCATTTATACATATTTTCACCTTCTTATTTGTTAGCCAACAATTTCCGATAACGTTCCCCTCGGGGTTGTCAATATTGGAAGAAGATCGTCTGGAGGTTTGACAGTTCCTACTGCTTTTTTTGAGCAATCCGCAACTCAGTAGTTACAACATTGATATAGGGGTTTCCATAATTTTCAATATAATCTGTTGCTTTATTGATATGCGATATACGACCGTTATCTCCATACTTGATCATTTCATCAAATGCTTTTATATACCACTCTATCCCACTAATGAGCTCATCATGCATATCTTCAAATGTAGTTTTCGCAATAATAACTTCAGATGGTGGGACTACACCACTCATATCAACTCTGGCTCTTTCTAGGTTATGTCTTCCTAACACTACCACCTCCCTAAACTCCTGCCTAGTCATTCGACCATCTGCAAGATCTCTACTGGCTTCACCAGCTATTTTAAGCGTTCCACGGACAAGCTCTAATGTTATAACAACTTCTTCTATGTAGGTATCTTTATCTAGGTATCTTAGCTGCGGTGCTTCCTCGACCTTTTGCGTGGTGGAAGCTCTGGGCCCACAAGCTGCCAAGTAGAGGATTAACCCTAACATTACCAGCAGGAGCCATAGTGTATTCTTTCTCATCGCAAAAAACCTCCTTTCGAGTTTATCAAAGGGACAGGCGAACTAACCGTGATGTATATAAACCTGGTCTACAACCAAGATCTAAAATTAACTTTTTTTTCTGAATATATTTTTTTGATTACAAATTTATTGTTTTTTCAACAGTTACTTCTTTTCTACTTGCTACATCCCAATTTGAATTTAAATAAGCTTCTAACATATGTTTTGAAATATGTGGATCATCCCAAAATGGTGCTGTACTTTTTTCAAAAATATTTGGCTTTTTAGAATATTCTAATATCTTTTCAAAATTCATTACATTTCTCTGTTTTTGTTTGCTCGGTCATTACATATAACGTTTCACAAGTATATGAAGTTGCCCGATAAGGTAATTTGGGCGTAGCCGAAGGTGAAGCTATATACACCCGCTGTTATACGCTGTTGGTCGTATTGTGGAAATGTCCGAGTTTATCATACTATCTCCAAAAACCCTACTATTTCATCCCTGAGAAGGTTTCGGGAGCTATGCCCTTTTTTGTACACCAGACATTAAATCGACCTTCATGGCGA
>JAHJRV010000149.1 GCA_018830725.1 Actinomycetota bacterium
ACATTATTAAAAATGCATCATAGAATAAATAGGGAGGCTTTTCATTTAAAGCCTCCCTATTTTTACCTCTTTCTGAAAAATTTGCTATTATTATTTTTATCCGCTTAAATGACTTTATTCTTACTTTATTTTATTATTTTAAAATTTGTCAATAAGAAATTCCCATTTTTAATCTTTAATATACGGTTTTCCTAATGAAACTGGGGCGGTTGCTCTTCCCATCGCTCCTGCTAAAACAATAATAGTTAATATATAAGGAATCATGTTCGTGAATTCTGGGGGAATCTTAAATACCCCTATTCTAAGCTGTAAAGCTTGAGCAAAGCCAAAAAGTAAAGAACCTAACCAACTTCCAATTGGTGTCCACTTTCCAAAAACATTAGCAGCAAGAGCAATAAATCCTCTTCCACCACTCATATATTCTACAAATCTCCTAATCTCCTCTAATGCAAGTTGAGCTCCTGCTAACCCACCTAATGCACCACTTATTATAACTGCTAAATATCTTATTTTAGAAACATTTATACCAACAGTATCTGCTGCTCTCGGATGTTCACCAACTGCTCTGATTCTAAGTCCAATTTTTGTTTTAAATAAAATAAATTGACTAAGAGCAATAATTAAGAAGGTTAAATAGATAATCGGTTTTTGTTGGAAAAAGATCTCTCCAATCCAGGGTATGTCACATAGAACTGGGATTTTTATTGGATTAAGGCCTGCGACCCCGGGAGTAGCACCGGCTTCTTTAAAAATAAAATCTGTTAAGAAACCAGTAACCCCTAAAGCAAATATATTTATTGCAGTTCCTACAATCACCTGATTTGCTCTTAGATTTATACTAAAATAAGCAAGAAGTAAGGCAAATAATGCACTAATAATTACTGCTCCTAATACACCTAACCAGGCACTTCCAGTGAAATATGAAACCACTACACTAATGAATGCACCAATGAGAATTAAACCTTCAAGTGCAATATTAACTATACCTGAACGTTCACATATTGTTCCCCCAATAGCTGCAAGAGCTAACGGTGTTGCAATTCTTATCATTCCTGTAAAAAGTGCGGGTGTTATAATCTCTTTAAGTTGTTCCAATTTTTGCTAACCTCCTTTTCTCCTGGGCTCTAATAAACATCTTAATAATTTCTTCAGCAGCAACTGCAAAAATTATTATTCCCTCTAATATATCAGTCATATCAACTGGAACGTTTGCATCAAGTTGCATACTTTTCCCACCAGCCTGAATAGCACCAAAAAGAATTGCTCCAAAAATAACACCAATTGGGTTGTTTTTTGCAAGTAGTGCTACTGCAATTCCAGTAAATCCATACATAGCTGAATATCTGTCCCAAAGTTTATGGTGAAGACCAGCAACCTCAACAGTTCCAGCTAAACCAGCTAACATTCCACTGATAAATAAAGCTAAAATAGTATTTTTACCAACGCTTATTCCTGCATATTCTGATGCATACGGATTAAAACCTACCGCTCTAACTTCATAACCTATAGTGGTCTTTTTTAGAATATACCAAATTAATAAAGCAGTTAATATAGCAATAAAAAAACCTATATGAAGTCTTGTTTCTTTTAGTGCTGATATTGGAAAGATTTTATCAATTTTGATAAGTTCAGCAGATTTATAGATAGTTTTAGAAACAGGAAGAGTTGTTCTTGGATCTTTTAAAATATTTCTTATTACATAACTTGAAAAAAATACTCCGATCCATGACATCATCATTGTTGTAATTACTTCATGTGAACCTGTTTTGGCTTTTAGGATTCCAGGTAAAAAAGCCCAAAGTCCACCTGCTAATGCTCCTGCAATTAATATTAAAGGAACATGTAAAATAGCAGGTAAAACAATAGTTGTAGCTAAATAGGTTGATGCTAAACTTCCCAGATAAAGCTGTCCTTCAGCACCTATATTAAATAATCCACATCTAAAAGCAAATGCAACTGCTAAACCTGTAAATATAAGAGGTACGGAATTTAGTAATGTTTGTGTTATATTGAAATTTCCGACAAATGCACCTCGCATTAAGGAAATATAAGCTTTTATAGGATTGTAACCAAATACAATCATTATTATTGCACCAACAAAAAAAGAAAAAAATATCATCCCTATAGGAACAAGCATTGGCAATAAGTTTTTACTAAGTTTATTATCTTTAAACTTATTCTTATTTTTTCTCTCTATGATATTTTTTTCTTTTTCCCTTATATCTGTTTTCACTTATGCTCTCATTTCTTCATGATTTATTTTTTTCTTTTCACCACCCATCATATAGTAACCAACTAACTCTTTTGTTGCTTCACTGGATTTAAATTCTTTAATTATCTCTCCTTCATATATTACTAGTATCCTGTCACTTAAGCTCATTATCTCTTCAAGTTCAAGTGAAATTAAAAGAATAGCCTTTTTTTCTCTTCTAAATCTTAGTAGTTGATTATGAACAAATTCTATAGATCCTACATCAAGACCCCTTGTAGGTTGATTTGCTATTAATAAATCAGGTTCTCTGTTAAATTCCCTTGCTACTATCAATTTCTGTTGATTTCCTCCAGAAAGATATTGTACAGGTAAAAATGGTGAAGGTGTTCTGATATCAAACTCACCAATCAATTTTTCTGTCTCATTTAATATGGATGTAGAATTTAGAATTAATCCATTGGCATAAGGTTTCTGGTCATGATCACCCAGTATCATATTTTCAGTAATGTAAAAATCAACAATTAATCCTCTTCCAAGTCTATCCTGTGATATATGTGATATTCCCATTCTTATTCTATCCCTCGTTGAAATGTGAGTGATATCTTTATCTTTAAAATATATATTTCCCTTATGAGCTTTTCTTAAACCAGAAAGAACCTCTTCAAGCTCAGCTTGACCATTCCCATCTACTCCAGCTATTCCAACTATTTCCCCTTCCCTCACCTGGATATTTACTCCCTTGATAACTGTAAGATTTCTGTAATCCAAAGCTTTTAAATCCTTAATATCCAGAACTACATCTCCTTTTTCAACCTCGTCTTTAGTTACAGTTAAAACAACATCTCTTCCCACCATCATACGGGCTAACTCCACCTTGTTAGTGTCTTTAGTAATTTTTGTATCCACTACTCTGCCATCTCTTACAACAGTTACTCTATCACTTATGGCAACTACTTCTTCTAACTTATGTGTTATAAAAAATATTGACATTCCTTTAGCAGTTAATGACTTAATCACATTAAATAACTCTACGACTTCCTGAGGTGTAAGAACAGCAGTTGGTTCATCTAAAATAAGAATATTTGCACCATGATATAATGCTTTTAGAATCTCTACTCTTTGCTGTATTCCCACAGATGTATCCATTATTTTTGCTTTAGGATTAACATGTAGTCCGAATTTTTCAGAATATTGCTTAACTACTTTCTCTGCAGCATTCATATTTAAAATTCCGCCTTTAGCAGTTTCTTTCCCCAATACAATGTTTTCCATTATTGTTAATTGTGGGATTAACATGAAGTGCTGATGAACCATTCCAATACCTTTATTAATTGCATCCTTTGGAGAATGAATTACTATTGGATTACCATCTAAATAAATGTCTCCTTCATCAGCTTTATATAAACCGTAAAGGATATTCATTAAAGTAGTTTTTCCAGCACCATTTTCACCTAAAATGGCATGGATTTCACCTTCCAGAAGATTTAAATTTATCCTATCATTTGCCAATACTCCTGGAAATACCTTGGTTATATTTTCAAGTCTTAATATCTCTTTCTGTTTATCTAATTTTTCCAATTCTTAAAAAATATATATTAAAAGATTACTATTAAAAAAAGTATATTAATATTTAAAAAACTATATTGAATTGTTATTTAAATTAGAAGAATTATAATAGTAAAAAATCTAAGTGGCAAGTATTTAATTCATTTTGTACTTAATTGGTAAAACTTTTATTTTTATTCAAAAAAATGCGGGTATTTTTATATACCCGCATTTTATTTTTATATTCTTAT
>JAHJRV010000150.1 GCA_018830725.1 Actinomycetota bacterium
ATAAAAAATGAGTGTAAATGAGATAAAAATAGCTGATAACTTATATATATATTCAAGTTCAAGATATCATAATATCAACTCAAGTGCATTTTTAACAAGGGAAGGGGTATTAATTATTGACACTATGCTTTTTCCTGATGATATGAAAAGAGTTAGGAGACTAGTAAAACTTAGAGAACCTAAAGGTATAAAAGATATAATTAATACTCATTATCACTTAGATCATACATGCGGAAATGCAATATTTAATGATGCAAGAATTATAGCTCTTGATTTATGCAGGGATATGATGAAAAGACATGGTAAAGAGATTTTAGAGGAATTTGCAAAGGTTGAGCCTGAAATTGAGGGCACAGAAATTAATTTACCAAATATTACTTTTAATAAGAAAGCAAATTTATTTTTTAAAGATGAAGAGTTTGAGTTAATTTCAACACCAGGTCATTCTCCAGATTCAATTTGTGTCTATTGGAAAAATAAAGAAATTCTATTTGCTGGTGATACTGTTATTCCAGTTCCGTATTTCTATTACGGTAATAGGGAGAAACTCATAAAAACATTAGTGGATATAATTGCTCTTAAACCAAAATTGATTATACAGGGACATGGCATGCCAATTCAAGAGGAAAACATAGAAAAAGAATTGAATTCAAAGATTAAATATCTTAAAAAAATTAATGAAATTGTAAAAGAATCTATTGAAACTAAACTATCAAAGAGGGAAATTTATAGAATCTCTATAGATAAGTGTGGAATTGAAAAAGATCCTGATCCAGATGATTCATTTTGGATAAGGGATATACATATATCTAACTTAGCAAGAGTTTATAGAGATTTGAAATAAGGTAAAATTAGAAATAGAAATTGTTTTTATAGTATGAAAGGAGGAAGAATTGACAGTTCCGATAGTCTCCATAGTAGGAAAATCAAAATCTGGAAAAACAAGTCTATTAGAGAAATTGATACCTGAATTAAGGGGTAGAGGTTATAGTGTTGGTGTTATAAAGCATGATATTCATGATCATGAGATAGATATACCAGGAAAAGACTCATATAAGATAAAAAAAGCTGGTGCTGAAACCATTATTATTTCTTCTCCTAAAAAAATTTCTATGGTAAAAGATGTATCAAATAATGAAATCGATTTAGGATTATTGGCATTTAAATATTTAGAGAATGTGGATCTAATTCTAACTGAGGGATATAAGAAACAGGCATTTCCAAAAATAGAAGTTATAAGAAGTGAAGTATCTAAAGAACCAATATGCTCTCCAAAGGAAGTAATGGCTTTTATTTGTGATTTTCATATGAAATCATCAAGACCAGTTTTTGAAACAGAAGATATAAGAAAAGTTACAGATTTTATCGAAGATAGGTTTTTAATGAAAAGGAAGAAGGCAAAGATAAATTTATTAGTTGGAGGAAAAAGGATTCCTTTAAAAGGTTTTGTTCAAGATTTTATAGTAAATACGGTAAAGGGAATGATATCATCCTTGAAGAGAGTGGATAAAAAGAAAAAAATATATATAAGAATAGAGGAGGAAAAGTGATTACACCTGAAAAAGCTTTGCAAATTATCTTAGAAAATATTTCTATTTTAAAACCTAAGGATGTTCCTATATCAGATAGTTTAGGTTTGGTTGTTGCTGAGGATGTTTCTTCTGAAGAAAATATACCACCATTTGATAATTCAGCAATGGATGGATTTGCTGTTAGGTCAAAAGATACTGTAGGTGCATCTCCAAAAAATCCAGCAACTTTATTACTTAGAGGAGAGGCACTAATGGCTGGAACTACTCCTAAAGTTAAGCTAAAAGAACAAACAGCAGTTGGAATAATGACAGGTGCCCCCATTCCTTTAGGGGCTGATACAGTTATTCCAGTTGAATTTTGTAAAAAATTAGAAGATAGAGTTATTATATATACTCATTATCCTGCGAATATGAATACAAGAAGAGCTGGTGAGGATATAAGGAGAGGTGATAAAGTTTTAGAAAGAAATGCTTTAATATATCCAGCAGACATTGGGGTATTAGCTTCTTTAGGTATGGAGAAAATAAAGGTTTTTTCAAAACCAATTGTTGCAATTCTATGTACTGGAGATGAATTAGTAGATATCAAAACTCCCTTATCACCAGGAAAGATAAGAAGTTCAAATACTTATTCATTATCAGCTCAGGTGAAAGAAGTGGGAGCTATACCTTTAGAATATGGAATAGTTAAGGATAATACAGAAGAAATAAAAGAAAAAATTATAGATGCTCTGGAGAAAGCAGATTTGATAATTATATCTGGAGGAGTTTCTATGGGTGAACATGACCTTGTTAGAAATATTGTTACAGAGATTGGTGCTGAACTAAAGTTCTGGAAAATAACTCAAAGACCAGGTTTACCTATGGCGTTCTGGGTTTTTGAAAAAAAACCAATTTTTGGTCTTCCAGGGAATCCTGTTTCTGTGATGGTTTGTTTTGAAAATTATATAAGACCCTCTATTTTTAAAATGATGAATAAAAAGTTCCAACCTCGACAGATTATAAAGGCAAAGATGGCACACCCAGTTAAAAATAAAAAAGGTCGAGTTCATTATCTAAGAGTAATTGTTTATAAGGAAAGAGATGAGTTATGGGTAAAAACAACAGGTGACCAGGGTTCTGGTATATTAAGATCTATGGCAAAAGCAAATGGATTATTAACTATTCCAGCTGAGAAAAATTTTATTGAAAGAGGGGAAGATGTAGAGGTTAGAATGTTAAAAGCAATTCTTACTACACCAATTCCTATTAGTATTGAAAATTTTTAAATGTCTCTTGACTGTGTAGCCTCTCCTGTGGTGGGAGAGGGAAAGGGAGAGGGGGAAGATTAAAAATGATTAGATTTTCTATTTTGACTGTAAGTGATAAAGGATATAGAGGTGAAAGAGAAGATATCAGTGCGAATGTTATAAAGATA
>JAHJRV010000151.1 GCA_018830725.1 Actinomycetota bacterium
GTTTAAATGGGAGAATTTAAAGATTTGTTTAAAAGCGCTGATTGGAAAACTGAAAAGCATGTTCCAGTAATTGAATTACCTGATAGATTTAGAAAAGGTGAAGTTTTTAATATAACTATTTCAGTAGGAAAAGAAATTTCTCATCCTAATACTACGGAGCATCACATAAGTTGGATTGATGTTTATTTTCATCCAGAAGAGGAGAAATTTCCATATCAAATTGGTAGATTTGAATTTATAGCTCATGGTGAATCAGTTAATGGCCCTAATACAAGTACAATATATACTTATCCTAAAATTACAGTAGGTTTTAAAACAGAAAAACCTGGGAAAATTTATGCATTTAGTTACTGTAATATTCACGGTCTATGGCGGAACTCTAAAGATTTAGAATTTGAGTAAAAACTAAAAGTAATAATTTTTTAAGAATTAAGTTTGGATTAGGAATTAATGAAATCATGTTAAAAAGTATCACAATGGAGAAAAGATGAATGAACTCTCTATCCTTATTGGTGGAAAAGCTGGAGATGGTATAAATCAATCTGGACTACTTATTGCTCGTTTATTAAGTCAGATTGGCTACTATATCTATATGTATTTTGACTATCCATCTTTAATAAGAGGTGGTCATAACTTCTCTATTGTAAGAGCATCCCAGGATAAAATTGGTACACATACAGAAAAAATAGATTTTCTTTTAGCTTTAAACTCAGAGACTATTGATCTTCATAAGAATAGATTGGGAGACAATTCATTAATTATCTATGACTCTGATTCAATTGACTTGGAAAGTTTACCCGAAAGTATTGAAAACTATGGGATACCATTAAAGAAGATAATAAAACAAGAAAAAGCATCTCCTATTATGCGCAATTCATCTTTATTAGGTACTTTCTCAAAAAGTATTGGTGTTAAATGGGAAATTACAGAGAAAGTATTTAAAAAAAACATCTTAAAAGAAGTAGATTTAAACTTAAAACTTGCTCGTAGGGGATATAATGAATCAAAAGAATTAATTAAAATTGAACCTATTCAACGCAAAGTTCTTCCAATATTATCTGGGAATGAATCTATTGGCTTAGGACTAATTAATGCAGGACTTAAAACTTATATTGCTTATCCGATGACTCCATCATCAACTCTCTTACATTTTCTTGCACAATTATCTAATGATTTTAATCTGAAAGTTATTCATCCTGAGAATGAAATTGCAGTAATCTTAATGGCTTTAGGTTTTTCATATGCAGGTGAAAGAGTTGCAATTGGTACTTCAGGAGGTGGTTTCTGTTTAATGACAGAGGGTTTAAGTCTATCAGGGATGGCTGAATTGCCAGTTGTTATTGTAATAGCTCAGAGACCTGGTCCAAGTACAGGAGTTCCAACTTATACTGCCCAAGGAGATTTAAGCTTCGCTTTAAATGCAGGTCATGGAGAATTTATTCGCTTAGTAGTAGCACCTGGAGATACTGAACAAGCTTACTTTTGGTCGAGTTTTGCCTTAAATATCTCATGGAAATATCAAATACCCTCTATTATCCTGACAGATAAAACTTTAAGTGAAGGAACATATAGTTTTGATATTAATTCTATAGAAGAAATTAAAAATTTAAAACCTCTTTTATGGGATAAGAAGGGATCCTACAAAAGATACCTAAATACAGAAAATGGTTTATCTCCTTTAGCTTATGTGCCAGATAAGAAAGCAATTATAAAGGTAAATAGCTATGAACATGATGAGTATGGATTAACAACTGAAGAACCTCAAAAAATAAAGCTGATGAGTGAAAAACGTATGCGCAAAGAAAAATATCTTAATCAAGAAATTCAGAATTATGAACCTATCAAGGTATTTGGGGACAAAAATTCTTCAACAATTCTATTGTGTTGGGGATCCAATAAAGGAGTATGCAGTGAATTAGGAGAAAAATTTGGTTTAAAGGTAGTTCAGCCAGTTATAATTTCTCCATTTCAACTAAGCTCATTCCAGGAAGCATTAAAAGGTGCTAAAAAAATAATATCTGTTGAAAACAATGTTACTGGACAATTATCTAAAATCATTAGTGGATATGGTTTTAAAATAGATAGGGAAATATTAAAGCACGATGGAAGACCATTTTCTTTAGAAGAGTTAGAATCAAGGTTAAAAGAGTTAGAAGTTTAGGTGAGTAAAAATGATTAATCAAAAAAAACTATCTACAAATATCAAAAATACATGGTGTCCAGGATGTGGTAACTTCGCAATTTTAAATGCCATAAAGGCAGTCTTTATAGATTTAGACAGTGAGGGTTTTCCTTTGGAAAATGTTGTTTTGGTTTCTGGTATCGGATGTCATGCTAAGATTGTTGATTATATAAATGTTAACAGCTTTTATTCTATACACGGCAGGGTAACCCCCGTTGCTGAAGGAATAAAAATTGCTAATCCTAAATTAAAAGTTATTGGTTTTGCTGGAGATGGAGATGCATATGGAGAAGGATTGGAGCATTTAATATTTGCTGCTAAAAGAAATGTTGATATCACTATGATAATTCACAATAATCGTGTTTATGGACTTACTACTGGTCAATATACCCCCACCTCTCCAATGGGTTTTAAGGGACGTTCCACTCCTGAAGGAACATTAGAATTTCCTATAAATCCTTTAGAATTAATGTTAGCAAGTGGAGCTACATTTATTGCTCGTGGTTATTCTCGAGGTATTAAGTTTCTTAAAAATATTTTCAAAGAGGCAATCATTCATAAGGGTTTTTCACTTGTAGATGTATTACAGGTATGTGTTACTTTCTTCAATATGTATAAATATTACAATGAAAGAGTTTACGAATTAAAGGATCACGATCATCAGAATTACAATAATGCGTTAGAAAAAATCAGAGAATGGGATTACAATTTCGATGCTCCCATTGCTTTAGGTGTATTTTATAAGAAAGAGTCACCTACATTTGAAGATAAATTTTCAAAGTTTAAACTTGAAAAACCTGATAGACAATTGAAAATAAAAGAATTTTTAAAGGAAAGAATTTAATCAAAATAATTAGATAAAATCTAAAGGTTTTAAACCCACCCTTTCTAAAAGAATAAAGACTTTAAAAAAGAGAGGGTGGATTTGAATTTTGAAGTACCTTTTCGTTTATTATTTATATTTACCAAGATCAAGTTAGGCATTAATAATATATATATGATGGCAAATCTCTAAAATAGAAAAAAATCTTTATAAAATGAGTATAGTTAAAAAAAGTTAAGACATGTTTATATTAGGAATAAATGGTAGCCCTCGTATTGGTGGAAATACAGATATTCTACTTGATAAAGCTCTTGATGGGGTAAGGGGAAAAGGTGCAGATATAGAAAAGATTATTCTAAACACTCTTAAATTTTCTCCTTGTCAGGAATGCAAAAATACAAGGGATGATGGAATTTGCATAATAGAAGATGATATGCAGCTTGTTTATAAAAAGGTCAAGAAAACAGACGCTATAATCCTAGCTTCTCCTATATTCTTTGGTTCTTTGAGTGCTCAGATGAAGATGATGATAGACCGTTTTCAATGTATTTGGATGGCAAAATATATTTTTAAGAAAGACATATTTAAAAAAAAGAAAATAGGTGGTTTTATTTCTGTTGAAGGAACTAAAAGAAGAGATTTTTTTAATAA
>JAHJRV010000152.1 GCA_018830725.1 Actinomycetota bacterium
ATTCTACTTTAAAAATAGTAGCAAGCGCAATAATCATTAAAATTAAAATAAAGAACATATTAACTAATCCACGAGTGATTTCCCAGCCATCTTTAACCATTTGAGAATTTTGAAGATTGGTAAAATTAAGGATACCTTGAGCTAAACCAGCAAACCAAGCAACTAAGCTGCCGATTAATTCTTGCATCATTAAAAGAAATCCTCCTAATAGAGTTTTAAAACCATCAACAATACCAAGATCAACTGCTTTGGCTTCTTCTACTCCAAAAGTAAAAATTCCCAAAGAGCTGATTATAATAATCAGCAATATAAAAGGAATAAGTTTTTTAAATTTTTTTAGCATAATTTACAATTTTTATTTGCAACAAACAGAACAACATGCACAACAACATGCGCCTCCGCAATGATATATTCTGCCATAGGCGGTATCTGTATAGCATGGTCCCATTGCATTGTCACAACTACATCCACCTCCACCTCCACTAGCTGCAAGAAATACAGTTGCGCATAGAGACGCAGAATCTTCTTCATTCCATAAAGCATCTTTATTTCTTAAATAATATTCCATTCCTAATTTATAATTTTCTGAGGAAAAATATTCTTCCCATGTAGAATATTCCATTCTTAATAATTCTTTTTCTAACCATTCATTATTTTCATCACTATTTCCACAAGTTTTACAAGTTTCAGGATTCTCAAGTTCTAATAACATTTCTGCTGACATTTTTTCAACTTCTGCTAAAATATCATTAAGAGAAAGAGAAGTGAGTTCGTTATTTACATAATCTATAGATTGTTCTTGTGGCTCTGTGTTTTGATTGTTTTGTGTTTGTTC
Organism: Actinomycetota bacterium; assembly: GCA_018830725.1. Classification (NCBI taxonomy): domain Bacteria; kingdom Bacillati; phylum Actinomycetota; species Actinomycetota bacterium. Next base: position 836 of record JAHJRV010000152.1, read on the forward strand.
TTCTGGCACTTGATTTTTATTAGAAGATGAGTTATTAGGAAATATATCAGAAATAATATTTATTGTATCATTCAATTTAATACTTTCTATCTCTCCAAATAATTTTAATGGTATTCTATTTTTACTATCTTGAGATTGTTCTGTTTTAATATCTTCTTTTTTAATCTCTTGATCATTAGTTGGTTGGACTGGATTAATAAAATAAATTATCAAAGAACTGATTAGAATAAGAGGTAAAAAAATAAATATTTCTTTTTTTTTAAAAGGCATTTTATTATTGATTTAATTTCCCCATGTTTGACATTTATCTAAACGGCCCTGAGCATCTTCTTCAAGTTCTACTGCTGTCTCATAATCACCCCAAATAGTACCTGGCTCTGGAAAAGCAGAAGTTCCTCTTTCTGTGTAATATTGGTCAATTAGAACATAAATTTGATCAAAAACAAGATATGATTCTGCTTTTAGTTCTGTAAATGTGGTTCCTGTTGAAGTTCCCATTATAGCTTTAAATAAATTTTGAACTGCTAAAATAGCTATATTCTTTGCATCATTAAGAGCTTTTAGTGCTTTTTCAACATCATCATTAGTTGTTCCACCAGAATCTTCATATGCTTTTTCCCAGACGTCAACTGCGTCAATATAAGCATTAATAGCTGGAATAATAATATTGTCAATATTATTAATTTGTAATACTGTTTTTGCAATAATATCTGTAAGATTTTTAATATTTGTGTTTTTAATAGTTGATATTATATCATCTACTTCAATTTTTTTATTTTTTGCCCAAGTTATATAAGATGGATCATAGCTTGTTTCTCCACATCCAAGAGGATGGTCTTTTGTCATATCATCTAATATTAGTAAAATATCTTCATATTTTTTAACTATTAAATTCCATACAGCTAAATTATCTTTCTGTTCTTTAAGTAATTTATCTAATGCTACTTTAATTGTGCTTAATTCTGGTTTTAATAACTTAGCGGCTGCTACATCTTGTTTAATTTCAGTAGGGTCTATTATTTTAGGCAGTTCACATGCTGCTCCGCAATCTCCTTCTCCTGGAATGCTTTGATTTTGAGCGAATAATAAACCATATCCTTCTTTAAATGCTCTATTAACTAAAGCGGTAAGAATTGCTTCGACGTAGATGGAGTAAGGACCTGCTTTAGCAGAGGCGGCTCCTATTTGAGCGTTAATTGTGTCCCAAAACCTGTTTACTGTTTTACTAACAGAATCACTTATTTGTTTACCAGGAGTATGAGAAATACATTTTTTATAACATGGTCCTACGACTGAGCTCCCATCCTTATGAAGACCATCAGTTTCAAATGGTTCAGCCAGAATATTCGCACTTGGCGCGCATTTTGCAGGTAAAGATGCAGTTCCCCAAACATCATCATATCCAGTTGTATATCTTTTTCCACTAGATTCAACTACAAGATCAATCGGCTTATTATTGCCATCATACCAAACACAATCTTTTGGACTAAAAAATCCAGATCCTCTTGCTATTTCTGCTTCTTGTTCTTTTTCTTCTATAGTTTGGATTTTTTGTATTTCTTCCATGGCTATTAAATAGGTACTATAAACATTATTTCCACCTTCGGTCAGCTTAATCCATCCTCCCCATCCACCGACTGAAAAATCATTATAAAAATCTTCAATATTGCCCACTATATCAGATATAGAACATCTTGCTTCTTCTTTAAAAGTAGGTTGTTTAAGTAAAGCTATCTTTATATCTATATCAAAAGGTTCACAAAGCCAACCAATTCCTAAATACTGGTCTATGAAATTTCCTAAAGCGTTATCAACGGCCATTCCCAGCCAATCATC
>JAHJRV010000153.1 GCA_018830725.1 Actinomycetota bacterium
AAAGCAAATGGATTATTAACTATTCCAGCTGAGAAAAATTTTATTGAAAGAGGGGAAGATGTAGAGGTTAGAATGTTAAAAGCAATTCTTACTACACCAATTCCTATTAGTATTGAAAATTTTTAAATTTTTAAATAGCTTAACTTAAAGCCAGGAAACCCGCTTGCGAAAGCTTACGGTAGTTCACACTCTCAAATAGAATTAGATTATCATTCTAATAGAGTAAGAACAAAAAAAATAAATTAAGTAACCTTTGAAAGCTTTAGCCATGATTTATAAAAACAATGTCATAGTAATAAATAAAATTTAGAAAAATATAGTAGGGCAAGGCTTTAGCCTTGCTTAATATTGCAACCCCAAAGGGTTGCAATACATATTAACTAAAAGTTGCCCTACATGTGTAGCCTCTCCCCTGGTGGGAGAGGGAAAGGGAGAGGGGGAAGATTAAAAATGATTAGATTTTCTATTTTGACTGTAAGTGATAAAGGATATAGAGGTGAAAGAGAAGATATCAGTGCGAATGTTATAAAGACAAAGATAGAAAAGCTTGGTTATGAGTTAATTGATTATAAGATTGTTCCTGATGATAAGGGGATGATAAAAGATACTCTTACTGATTTTTGTGATAAAAAGAAAGTTGACCTAATTTTTACTACTGGTGGAACCGGGTTTTCACCAAGAGATTTAACTCCAGAAGCTACAAAAGAAATAGTAGAAAAAGAAGTTCCCGGAGTATCTGAAATAATAAGATTGGAAGGTTATAAAATTACACCTCATTCAATGCTTTCCCGAGGATATAGTGGTATTAGGGGTGGTACTTTAATAATTAATCTACCAGGAAGTCCAAAAGCTGTTGAAGAATCATTGGAAGTAATTATTCCAATATTAGATCATGGTATTGAGGTGTTGAGGGGGGAAGCTTATGAATGTGCAACAAAACAGAAAAATGCCCCTTAAAAATAGAGACCCTTTGAAAGCTTTAGGCATAAAATAAATTAAGTAACCTTTGAAAGCTTTGGGTATAGTCTCTTGACTGTTTAGCCTCTCCCCTGGTGGGAGAGGGAAAGGGAGAGGGGGAATTTAAATTATATGAAACTAATAATTTGTGAGAAAAATCAATCAGCAAAAAGAATCTCAGAAATACTCTCAAGAAAAAAGGCTAAGAGAGAAAGTTACTATAAAAATATCTATTATAGCTTTAAGTGGGATGATGAGAATGTTTTAGTAATGGGATTGAGAGGGCATATCCTAACATTAGAATTTCCTCCTGAATATGAGAACTGGCAGAAGGTTGAGCCTTTTAGTTTGATTAATGCTGAAACCAGGAAAGTTCCAAAATCTAAATCTTTGATTAAACTTATTAAAGAAAAAGCTAAAAAGGCCAGTGGAGTAATTATTGCAACTGATTTTGATAGAGAGGGTGAGTTAATCGGATTTGATGTTATTTCTCTAATAAAAAAAGTGAATCCAGAAGTTAGAATAAAAAGGGCAAGATTTTCAACATTAACTTCAGATGATATTAATAAAGCATTTTCTAATTTAGAAGAACCACATTTTTCTCTGGCAATGGCAGGAGAGACAAGACAGGAAATTGATTTGTACTGGGGAGCTATCTTAACTCGTTTTATATCACTTGCCTCAAAAAGGCTTTGGGAAAATTACTTATCAGCGGGAAGAGTACAGAGTCCAACACTTGCCATTTTAGCAGAAAGGGAGAAAAAAATTACTGAATTTAAACCCACCCCTTATTGGCAGATCAGGTGTGAAATTTCAAAAGATAAGCAAAACTTCTTTGCTTATCACAAAAAGAGGAAGTTCAATAACAGAGAAGAAGCAGAGAAAATACTTAATAAACTATCGGAAAGGAGCATAGTTAAATCAGTTAATCAGGTGAAGAGAGATAAAAAACCACCATCTCCTTTTAATACGACCTCATTTCTTCAGGAAGCAGCTAAGGTTGGTTTTTCTCCAGCTAAGGCTATGAATATAGCTGAGAGCTTATATATGGGTGGTTATATAAGTTATCCAAGGGTTGATAATACTGTATATCCATCCTCTCTAAATTTGAGGAAAGTTTTGCAAAGACTTAAGAAATTTGAAAAGATTTCTGATTTAGCTGAAGAATTACTAATTAAAAAGAAGCTTATACCAACCAAAGGCAGTAAGATTTCTTCTGACCATCCACCTATTTATCCAACTCGTGTACCTGATAAGAAGGTTATAAGTTCCGATCAGATGAGAATATTTGAGCTTGTATCTCGAAGATTTATGTCGACTCTTGCCAAGAAAGCCATTATTTTAAGTGTTAATGTAAAAATTGAGATTTCAAAAGAAATATTTTTAGCAAATGGACTACAAATTGTAGATGAAGGATGGATGAAATTTTACCCATATATAAAAACAAAGGAGAGTTATCTACCACCATTGAAAGAAGGAGATAAACTGAATGTTTTGAATTCTGAAATTTTAGATAAAGAGACTAAACCACCAGCAAGATATACCCAAAGTGGATTAATAAATAAAATGGAAAAATTAAATTTGGGTACAAAATCAACGAGACATACCATAATTCAAAATCTCTATAATAGAGGTTATATTCACAACAATCCAATAATTACCACAAAAACCGGAATAGTGGTTGCTGATGTTTTAAAAAATCATGCTAAAAAAATATCCTCGTCAGAGATGACCTCTGACCTGGAAAATGATATGGATAGAATTGCTTCTGGTAAAGAAAGTAAGGAAAAGGTTGTAAAAAAGTCAAAACAATTATTAAATGATATATTAATACAACTAACTGATTCAAAAAATGAGATTGGTGAAAAGATAAGAACAGGTGTTTATGAGGATAAGAGGATCGCGAAGTGTCCAAAGTGTGGCAAAGATTTAATAATAATAAAAAGTAGGATGACAAAAAAAAGGTTCGTTGGTTGTTCAAATTATCCAGATTGTTCTCAAGCTTATCCAATTCCCCAGAAAGGTAAAATATCTTCTACGGGAGAGATTTGTAAGTATTGTAATACAACTGTAATTAAGATAGTAATGAGAAGAAGAAAGCCCTGGAACTTATGTCTAAATCCAGATTGCCCATCAAAAAAAGATAAGAGTAGTAAAAAATATCCAAAACAGAAATTAAAAGGCAAAACAAAAAAGGAACTGGAAATTTTTGGAAAATGTCCAAATTGTAAAAATGACTTGGTATTAAGAACAGCTAGAAAATCTAAAAAAATATTTTTAGGTTGTTCAAATTATCCAAAATGTAAGACAACATTTTCAATACCACAATCTAGGGAAGTAAAACCTAATGAAAAGTTATGTGATGTGTGTGGATTTTCTCAGATTGAGATCATGTTAGAAGATAAAATACCAAAAATTTTGTGTATAAACAGATCATGTTCCACAAATAAATAGAATTTTTTTGGTATATAATTTTTATAATCACCTTCCTCTCCCTTGATGGGAGAGGGTAAGGGAGAGGGTGTAAATTTGATAATTTAAATATTTTCCCCTCCCCTAAAATCCCCTCCCACAAAGGGAGGGGAGTACATATGTAGATAACTACACTTTTTTTAGTAATAGTTTAAATTTTTTAAAAAAATAATTTTAATAAGGAGGCAAAGAATATGGAACTAAAGAAGATTAAAGAATTAATAACATCAAATAGAATATTATTGGGACCAGGTCCAAGTAATTATGACCCTCGTGTAATGAAGGCAATGACATCTCCTTTGATTAGTCATTTAGATCCAGAAATTTACCTGATACTTGATGAGACTGTAGAGTTATTAAAATATTTATTTAAGACAAAAAATGAAGTAACTCTACCCATGTCAGGGACGGGAACAGCAGGAGGAGAGACTGCATTCACAAATGTAATTGAACAGGGTGACAAGGCAATAGTTTGTTTAAATGGTTTCTTTTCAGAAAGAAATATAGAAATGATAGAAAGATGTGGAGGGGAAGTAATAAGAATTGATGCAGAGTGGGGTAAACCAATAGATATTGAAGAAGTAGAAAAAACATTAAGGGAAAATCCTGATGTAAAGGTTTTATCAATGACACATGGAGAGACCTCAACTGGTGTTTTAACTCCACTTGAGGAAGTAGGGAAATTTTGTAGCCAAACTCCAACTCTATTTGTAGTAGATGCTGTACCAACATTGGGAGGAATGGATGTTGATGTGGATGGTTGGAATATAGATATATGTTATAGTGGAACCCAAAAATGTTTAAGTGCTCCACCAGCAATGGCTCCAATTACTTTTAGTCAGAAAGCAATAGATGTAATAAAGAATAGAAAAACTAAAATACAAACTCTATATCTTGATGCAATTGAATTGATGAGACATTGGGGTAAAGAAAGAAAATATCACCATACACTTCCAATTGTTATGATCTATGCTCTAAGGGAAGCATTGAGAATAATTTATGAAGAAGGGCTTGAGGAGAGATTTAAAAGACATAAGGAAATAAGTCAACTACTTAAGGTTCATTTAACAGAGATGGGATTTAAGCTATTTGCTCAGGAAGGTTATAGACTTCCAATGCTAACATCAGCTGAAATTCCCGAGGGACTCAACGAAAAGGTAATAATAACTAAATTACTTAATGAATATAATATAGAAATTGGTGGAGGTTTCGGTAAATTAGCAGGTAAACTGCTGAGAATAGGGTTGATGGGATATTCATGCTCAAAGAAAAATGTTTACTATCTGATATCTGCCCTTAAGGAGATAATGTCTTAAAATTGAATTTAACTTCAAAAATATCCAAGAAAGCATTAATTAGAAAGGAGTTTGTATGAAGCCAAAGGTTTTTGTTACCAGAAAATTACCGGAGAAGGCTCTTGAAATGATAAGAGCAGAATGTGATATGGAGATAAATCCTCACGATAGAGTATTAACTAAGGAAGAATTAATCAGTGGTATAAGTGACAAAGATGGTATGCTCTGCCTTCTAACAGATGAAATAGATGAAGAGGTTATTGATAGTGGAAGGAATTTAAGAATAATTGCAAATTATGCTGTTGGTTATAATAATATAGATGTTAGCGCAGCAACTAAAAGGAAAATTCCAGTAACAAACACTCCTGGAGTCTTAACAGATACAACTGCAGATATGGCATGGGCTCTAATTTTTGCTATTGCAAGAAGGGTTGTTGAAGCTGATAAATTTACAAGAGAGGGTATGTATAAAGGTTGGGGACCAATGATGTTTTTGGGTGGAGATATATATAGAAAGACTTTAGGAATAGTTGGTTTAGGAAGAATAGGAAAATCAGTAGCCAAGAGAGCTAAAGGGTTTGATATGAGAGTTTTATATTTTGACGCTTTTAGAGCAGATGAGAAAGTTGAGAAAGAACTTAGCATTAAATATGTTAGTTTAGAAGAGCTCCTAAAAGAGTCAGATTTTGTCTCAATTCATGTCCCCTTGCTCCCCTCGACTCACCATTTAATAGGTGAAAAAGAACTTTTAATGATGAAAAAAACAGCATATCTGATAAATAATTCTAGGGGTCCCGTAATTGATGAAGAAGCGTTAGTAAAAGCATTGAGGGATAAGGAAATAGCAGGAGCAGCATTAGATGTTTTTGAAAATGAACCAGAAATTTCTCCTGGTTTAGCTGATTTAGAGAATGTAGTACTCACTCCACATATTTCAAGTGCATCTATTGAGACAAGAACTAAAATGGCAGTAATAGCTGCTGAAAATTTATTAGCTGGATTAAAAGGCATTAGACCCCCAAATATTGTTAATCCAGAAGTTTTAGAACAATAAGAAGAAAATATGAGAGGACTATTTATCACATTAGAAGGAATAGATGGATCAGGAAAAGATACTCAGGCTAAGATGTTAGCAAAGTATTTAGAAAAAAAAGGCTACTCAGTTCTTATAACCAGAGAACCTGGAGGAACTTCAGTTGGTGAAAAGATTAGAGAGATACTTCTTAGCTCGGAGATCGGGAAAGTTGACTCAAGAGCTGAGGTATTATTATTTGCAGCAAGTAGAGCTCAGATAGTTTCAAATGTTATAAAACCTGCATTAAAAGAAGGGAAAATTGTAATTAGCAATAGATATGTCGATTCTTCATATACATATCAAGGGATAGCTCGAGAAATGGGTTTAGATTGGGTAATAGCAGTTAATGAATGGGCTACAAGAGAACTCCTTCCTGATATAACATTTTTTCTTAATATCCCCGAAGAAGTGGGATTGAAAAGAGTTGATAGATCAAGAAATATTAGAGATAAAATAGAAAAAAATGGTGAAATTTTTCAGAGAAAGGTTAGGGAAGGTTACTGTAAATTAGCAAAGATGTTTCCTGAAAGATATAGAGTAATAGACTCAAAAAGAAATGAACTTCTTATCCACGAGGATATTAGAAAAGAAGTTGATAAATTTATTAAAAATGAAAAGTGAGAAAGAATTTACACTTTTTGATCAAATTGTTGGTCAAGAAAAAGCATTAAATTATTTAAAAGAGATTGTGATAAGAAGATCATTTTCACATGCTTACATCTTTTATGGACCTATAGGGTCTGGAAAGAAGCTCGCCGCCCTTTCTTTTATAGCAGTATTAAATTGTCCTAAAAGGGGTTGTGGTATCTGTGATAGCTGCAAACAGATAATGAATAAAAACTTTTCAGATTTATTAATAGTTGAACCAAAAGGAAATTATATATTAGTAAATGATATAAGAGAACTTAGAAATAAACTTTCCCTAAAATCTTATAGTGGAAAAGTTAGAGGGGTAATTATAGATGAAGCAGATTTAATGACAGAAGAAGCATCAAATGCACTACTTAAAACTTTAGAAGAACCCCAGTTAAATACAGTTTTTATTCTTATAACTTCAAGACCAAATCGAATTCTTTCAACAATTAACTCCCGTTGTCAGGCAATGCATTTTACTTCAATATCAAGGGATGAAGTTGAAAGGCAGTTAGTAGACAAACTTGAGATAGAGCCACAAATTGCAAAATTTCTTTCAAGATTAAATAATTACAATTTCTATAGAGCTAAGGAAATAGTAAGTGATGGTAAAAGTTTAGAAATAAGAGATCAAATTTTAGATATTTTAACTAAAATTTATGATTCCGATGATGCTCAAAAGATAGAATTTGCATCGAAAGTAATGAATATAATGGAAACAATATCAACTGATGAAATTGATAAACAAATGACAGAAAAGTTAAATATTTGGAAAAATTTTGCATTATCACCAAAACATTTTTCCAAAGTAAGAGGTGAAATAGATGAGGAAAAGAGGAGAGTCTTAAAAAGGAAAACTTTACTTAAAGCAAATTGGGTGATGGATATAATTTCCTCATGGTATCGCGATCTATTATTATTAAAATATGAATTAAATAATAAGTTGATAACAAATATGGACTACTATAAAAACTTAATTGAAATAAAGGAAAAAATTGAGATAAAAAAGTTGATTAATATCTTAGGTAAAATACAATATATTAGGAATTTAATGGATATAAATATAAATTTACCACTTGCAATGGAAACACTTTTTTTGAAATTAGGAGGATAACTTTGGTAAAAGTAGTTGGTATCGTTTTTAAAAAAGGAGGAAAAGTATATTATTTTAATCCCGAAAATTTAGATCTTAGTTTGGGAAATAAAGTAATTGTTGAGACATCAAAGGGAATGGAATTTGGAATCGTAGAATCTGAAATAATGGACATAAAGGATGATGAACTGGCTGCCCCACTTAAACCTGTTTTGAGAAAAGTAACTGAATATGATAAATCATGCTATGAAAGAAATAAATTAAGAGAAGAAGAAGCATTCAATAAATGCTTAGAATTAATAGATAAATATGAGCTTAAGATGAAACTCAAAGAAGTGGAAGTTGCTTTTGATGGTTCAAAACTTACATTCTATTATACATCTCAAGAGAGGGTAGATTTTAGGGAATTAGTTAAAGAACTTGCTTTAATTTTTAAAAATAGAATAGAAATGAAGCAAATTGGGGTTAGGGATGAAGCGAAAATGTTTGGTGGATATGGACCTTGTGGAAGAAGATTGTGTTGTGCTCTATTTCTAAAAACTTTTAAGCCTGTTACTATTAAAATGGTAAAAGATCAGGGTCTTCCACTCTCGCCTTTTAAAATATCTGGACCCTGTGGAAGACTTATGTGTTGTATAAAGTACGAATACCCCATTTATGAAGAATTTATTAAAAAATGCCCAGTTAGAGGAACTGAAGTAAATACTCCGCAGGGAGTGGGCATAGTTGTTGGTTATGATATATCCTTGAAATCAGTTGTTGTTGAACTTGAAAATGAAAGGAAATTGTCTTTTCCTTTAGATCAAATAGATTATTAAATTTTAAGATAATTCTACAAAGCTATTAAAAAACTTAAAATAGTGTTTCCAGTGGCGAAATTTTATGCAATATACAATAGGAAGCCGACGTAGCTCAGTGGCAGAGCAGCTCACTCGTAATGAGCAGGTCACTGGTTCAATCCCAGTCGTCGGCTCCATTCTAAATTAATAATTATAAAAATGGTTTAAGAAGTTTAGAGAGGTAATATTTGATAAATATTTTTAATAAAATAAAAAAAGTTTTATACGATGAAGTAAAAGAGATGTTACCTATTGAGATTGATATAAAAGAGTTCTATAAAGAGGTGATAGTTGAAAGATCGAGGGAGAAAAAATATGGTGATTTAGCAACAAATGCTACATTTGTTTTTTCAAAAAGAATTAATAAATCCCCTATTGACTTAGCACATCAGTTATCTGAAAGATTATATTTTCCAGGTGGTGAAATAACTGATATTGTACCTTCTCATCCTGGCTTTATAAATTTTAAGCTTTCAAATAAATTCATAAATTCTGAATTAACCAAAATTTTAAAATTAAAATCAAGATATGGAACAAACCAAACTGGTAAAGGAAAAAGGATAAATCTTGAATTTGTTAGTGCAAATCCAACAGGTCCACTTCATGTAGGTAATGGGAGATGGGCAGCATTAGGCGATTGCTTAGTAAATATATTTGAAGCAAATGGCTATAAAGTGATTAAGGAATATTATATAAATGATGCTGGAACTCAGGTTGAACTATTAGGAAAATCTGTATTAGCGCGATGTAGAGAAATATTAAACTTACCTTCAGAATTTCCAGAAGGAGGATATCCCGGTAAGTATATTTATGATATTGCAGAAACTTTAATAGAAAAAAAAGGTAAGGATTATTTTTCATATCAAGCAGATAAAATAATTAAGGATATTTGCATACAATCAACTGAAATAATGATGGGTAGAATAAAGGAAACATTGGAAATGATGGGGGTTAAATTTGATATCTGGTTTAAAGAAAGTGAACTTTATAAAAGTGGTCTTTTTAAACAAGTAGTTGATTTCTTAGAGAAAAAAGAATTTATATATGTAAAAAATGGAGCAAAATGGTTTATATCATCTCAATATGGTGATGATAAAGATAGAGTGGTCATAAAAAAAAATGGGGAACCAACATATTTTGGTGCTGATATTGCATATCTAAAAAATAAGTTGAATAGAGGATATGATAAGAATATTTATATTTGGGGATCTGATCATCATGGAGATGTAATGAGACTTAAAGCAGCAGCAAAAGTATTAGAAACAGAACCAGATAAAGTTGAGATAATAATAGGTCAGTTTGTGAATCTAACTCAAGGAAAAAAGCCAGTTAGAATGTCAAAAAGAAAAGGCATCTTCTTTACTTTAAGAAAATTACTTGAGCAATTAAATATAGATGTAATAAGGTATTTCTTTGTTATGAAATCTTTAGACACACCTCTTGATTTTGATTTAGACTTAGCTAAAGAAAAAAGTATGGAAAATCCTGTTTATTACATTCAATATGTGCATGCGAGAATTGAAAGTATTTTAAAGAAAGCAAAAGAAAAAGATATTGAGATACCATCATTTGATAAAATAAACTTTGATTTTATTTCTCAACTGGATGAAATTGCTCTTTCTAAAGAATTAATATTTTATCCATTTATTATTAAAAAAGCATGTCAAAATCGTACTACTCACATAATCACTAACTATTTAGAAAATTTGGCAAAAATATTTCATTTATTCTATACGAATTGTAGAGTAATAGTAGAAGACAAAAGTGTAACAAATTCAAGGATATCTCTAATACTGGCAACGAAGCAGGTAATAAAAAATGCTTTGAAAATTTTAGGAGTAAGTGCCCCAGAATCCATGTGAATCTCATTAAATATATTGAAGAATCTCATTAGAAAAAACATAAATATGAAAATTTTAAATAATAAAATAAGGAGAGTGCGAAATTGAAAGAAAGAAAGAAAAAGAAGAGAGTATGGTTATGGGTGATCTTGTCAATCTTTTTTGTTCTACTTGTGATATTCTGGGGATTTTTTTTAGTCTATTCATTAATAGGAGGTGGCGTAGGATATATACCAACAGGAGAAAGTATCGCTTTAATCAGGATAGAAGGAGTGATTTCTGATTCTGAGAGCAGTTCATTACTTTATGGTGAGGGAACTGAACCAGAAAAAATAATTCATCAATTACATAGGGCAGAAGAAGATCCGAATATAAAAGCAATAATATTTAGAATAAATAGTCCAGGTGGAACTGCAGCTGCATCTCAGGAAATATATAGAGAGATTATGAGAATAAAAAAACCTATTATTTCATCAGTAGGTGATATTTGTGCATCTGGAGCATATTATATAGCAAGTGCAACTGATTGGATAGTTGCAAATGAAGCATCATCTGTTGGTAGTATAGGTGTTATAATGCAATTCCCAAACTATCAAGGTTTATATGAGAAATTGGGAATAAAAACAGAAACTTTTACTAAGGGTAAATATAAGGATTTGGGAAGTCCTGCACGGGGGTTAACTGATGAAGAGAAAAGATTAATTGATAAAGAATTAGAGGTTGTTTATCAACAGTTCATTAGAGATGTTGCCAAAGGAAGGGATATGACAGAAAAAAATGTAGAGGAGCTTGCCACTGGTTTTGTATTTGTGGGTTCTGAATCTTTTAATTTAAAATTGATAGATGAGTTAGGGAATTATCAGGATGCTATAAATAAAGCTGTCGAGCTTGGTCAAATAAAGGGAAAACCCACAATAATAGACTTCAAAAGACCAACATTTTTTGACACATTTCTTTTCAATATAATAAGTGGTTTAAAAAAAATGATTCTATCTGATATTTACTTCAATTCTCAATTTCAGTTTGAAGAACCAATTATAAAATAGATGATTTAGATGATTTGATTGAGTAATAATAAGAATAGACGGACTGAATTATCTTTAATAAAGTAAGTTAAGAATTTTAAACTGCACACTTATATTAAGTTAAAAAAGGTCATTTCTATTAAGTTACTATACAATATTTTAAAAGTATTGATTTTTTTATTATTTATAGTTAAAATAACATAAGTCCAATATTGGTGGTTTATTTTCTAAATATTTAATCTTTTAAACCATCTTTCGAAAGGTAAATTTGTAAGTAGGTGTTATCCACCATATCTTCAAAATCCTCAAAATTTCAAAATATAATGGAATTTTTAATATTTTTTAAAAAATGGGAAAAACCTTTTAGAAATTGAGAAATAAACAATTGATAACAAATCTATTCAAAAATTATAAATTTCAATAAAAAAATTTTTACAGGAGGTATTTTTTGGAAAAAATCTTAGAAAAGCCAAATCTTGATGCAATGTTACTTGCTGACTTACAGGATTTAGCTTCAGAAATGGGAATAAAAAATTTTAAGAAATTAACTAAAAATAAATTAATCGTAGAAATATTAAAAGCACAGGCTGAAAGTGATGGTCTTTATTTTAAATCTGGAATACTGGATATATTAGGTGATGGATTTGGGTTTCTAAGAACTGATGGATTTTTACCAAGTGCGAATGATATTTATGTGTCTCAATCACAAATTCGCAGATTTCATCTTAAACAGGGTGATGAAGTAGCTGGCAAAGTTAGATCTCCTAAAGATACAGAGAAATATCATGCAATTTTAAAAATAAAATTGGTGAATGGTGATGATCCTGAAAAGGCACGGAGTAGAAAATATTTTGATCAATTAACCCCTATATATCCCACAGATAGACTATATCTTGAAACCACTCCAATTAGAATTTCTGCAAGAGTAATAGATTTACTTGCTCCCATAGGTAAAGGACAAAGAGGACTTATAGTATCTCCTCCAAAAGCTGGTAAGACTACAATTTTAAAGGATATTGCAAATAGTATAACTACCAATAATCCTGAAGTTATACTGATGGTTCTCCTTGTTGATGAACGTCCTGAAGAGGTTACGGATATGGAAAGGTCAGTTCAGGGAGAGGTAATAAGTTCAACCTTTGATCAACCTTCTGAAAATCATCTTAGAGTTTCAGAAATGGTTCTTGAAAGAGCAAAAAGACTTGTTGAACAAGGTAAAGATGTAGTTATTCTATTAGATAGTGTAACCAGGTTAGCAAGAGCATATAATTTAATGACACCAGCTTCTGGAAGAGTATTATCTGGAGGCGTTGATGCAACTGCACTATATCCACCAAAGAGATTTTTTGGTTCTGCAAGAAACATTGAAAATGGTGGTAGTTTAACTATACTTGCGACTGCTCTAGTTGAGACCGGAAGTAAGATGGACGAAGTTATTTTTGAAGAGTTTAAGGGAACAGGAAATTTAGAGATTAAATTAGATAGAAAATTAGCAAATAAAAGAATTTTTCCAGCAATTGATATAGAAAAAACAGGTACGAGGAAGGAAGAGCTCATTATGAATAAGGAGGAAGCAGAATTAGTTTGGAAACTAAGAAGAGTTCTTCATTCGTTAGATCCAACTGAAGCAATAGAACTTCTAATTGGGAAAACCCGCGAAACGAAAAGTAATGCGGAGTTTTTATTAGCTGTTAAAAATTCTGCTGCTGGGAAAAAGTAGTAAAATAAATATTAATAAAAAAGATTTCAAGACATTCTATGTCAAATGAAAAGTAAATATTAAACTGTCAAAGAACAAAAAATCTTTGAGTCGCACTTTGAAAATTTAATAAGAAATCTCTGGCATCACATACTCACTTTTATCTTTCATGAGAC
>JAHJRV010000154.1 GCA_018830725.1 Actinomycetota bacterium
AATATGATGAATACGCATTTTACCTGAAAGACGAGCTAAAACTTCTTTGTCATCGGATAATTTAACCTTAAAAGTAAGACTTGGAAGGCTTTCTAATATAGTGCCTTCTTGAATATTTTTTTCTTGAGGAGATTGTATCACCTTTGTATGTTAAACGATAAATAAAAACTAGTCAAGTAAATCAATAGTTATATCAATCTTTTCTTTCTGTTTTGGTATATGATTAACCCAGAAAGGCCAAAAACTAACTTTTGATTCTTGTATCTTGATTTGATTTGATAAATACTTTCTAACTTCTATTTCATTTAAACCAGCTAAATCTTCTTTTAGTGAAATTGTATCTATCTTCCAAGCAACATTTTCCTCAACTTTTAAGTCAAATAAAATTTCACCATTTTTATCATCAATAACTGGTTCTCCCCATTTAATTTTCTGAGTTTTTGAAATAGGTTCTTTTCCTTCAGGAATCATAGATATAACATTTAAATCAATTAAATTCTTTATATCTTTTTCTTTAAAAAGCAATGCCTTAACAATAGCCTTTATTTCTAAAGTAAAAGTATCTGTTTTAGCTTCTTCTTTAACAGTAGAAATAATAACAATATCTTCGGTTAAAGAACTCTCTATTATCTTTAAATCAGTTGGAATTTGATCTTCAAAAGCTTGTTTAACTTCATTTCTTACTTCCTCAGATAAGCTTTCTTTAGCGTTTTTAAGATCTTCAGAAGAAACAACTTTTATTTTACCTATAGAACCACCCGTCATAGGCGATTTTGATTGAGCATAAAATCCAGCATATTTAGCTATTCCTTTAAATCCAGGAATAGTAAAATCAGATGATTCAATATTATAACTCTCGCCAGATTCATCAGCAAAAACTTCCACTTCTATACTGCTTGCAATAATTTTGCCTTCACTGATTTTTGCACCAGGAATAGTAATTCTATCTGGAATCCTAAAAATTTTTCCATTAGAAGATTCAAATCTAGTAGTTGCGTCTAGAACCTGAGGACTTGAACTATATTCATTATAAACAGTGATAAATCCTCTAGCTTTTTCATTTAGTTGTTTTTCTCCGGTGGATTCAAATTCTTTACTTGCTGTTTTGCTTACTTCAATTTCTTGAATAGGAATTTTATTTAAACTAATATCAACTTGTGAAATTTCTTTAGAACCAACGACAGATAAGTCAAAATTCATATTTTCATATTTAGGATAAACAACAACTTCAGCTTTAGGTAGAACTAAATAACCGACTAAACTAGCTATTAAAAACGCTATAATTACAAAAATGATTAAAAACTTAGCCCATTTAAAAGATTTTGTAGAAATATAATCTTCTGAAATATGATCTTCTATTCTTTCATTTTCATTATTTAAAAAAACATCTTGTTTAGGTTTTTGACTTATTTTTATTTTTTCTTTCTTAATTATTTTTTGTTCTGGTTTTCTTTTAAAAAAATTACGTTCTAAAAAACTAGATTGAACATTCCTTGTAGGATTAATAATATCAGCCATTCTTTTTCTTGATTCTTCAGATTTTGAACTAGCTAAAATAATATTTTCTTCTTTTGTTTTTTCTTCGGGCTTTAATTCATCAACTAGAAAATCAATCATATCCCTATTCTCTTCTTGTTCTGCTTCGCCCGCCATAGCCTTTGGCGCAGGCTGGGGTTCTTCTACTATTTCTAATTCTTCATCTTCATCTAATTCTCCATTGTCTTCTTCCCTAATCGTTTCTACTGGAAAATCAGCTTCTTTCTTAACAGAAAAACCTATTTTTTCAGCCATTTCCGCACCTAAATCATCTGAAACAATTAAATTAACTTCCTTTTCTAAATTATCAGCTTCTCTTTTAAGTAATTTTAAATTAATTGAACTTTGCCAAATTTGTGCTCCTGAAGGGATAAATAAATTAATATTATTTCCTTTTGAATTAATAAGCTTATCAATAACCGAAATTATTTCTTCGTCTTGTTCAAGATAAATGTTTTTCATAAATTATATAAAAATTTAATTTATTATTACCTCATCATCCTTATGGCTCTACGGAAAATAGGAGGCATAATTTTTTTCTCATCAGAAACTATTTCTAAAGCTAATCCTGCTAGAGCTAATGGTGTAATAATTTCTGGACCTTTTAATATGTTTGTTCCATCAACAATATTATTAATATGCTTAGACCTTATAAAGCTTGTTTGCAATGGCTGATTGAAAGAAAATTTATCAAGCCATTTCTTTTTAACACTTTCTCTATTTAAAATATTTTTAATATCAGGCAACAAACTGCCTCCTCCGCATAAAAGAATTAGAGATGGGAAAGGTTCTTTTTGACTAAATTCATCTAAAACTAATTCAACTCCGCTAAGCCAAATCTCAACATCTCTTTTAAGAATATCTCTAATCTTTCTTTGAACACTTTGACTTGTCTTTTTATAAGCATGTTTAATTTTTAATTCTTCAGCTTCTTCAAAATCAAGATTAAGGGATTGTGCTAACCGTTTACTAAATGACCTACCAGCTAAAGATAAACTTTTTATTCCTTCTATCTTTCCTTGTCTAACTAAAGCAATATCAGTACTTCCTCCCCCGATATCAATAAAAATTGCTCCTGATACAGGATTAAATCCTGATGATTTTGTTAAGGCGTATGACTCAGCTGCAATGGAAAGTAATTCTAATCCAAGTTTTGAAGCAATATTTTCTAAAGCACGTAAATGAACTAAAGGCGCATAAATATTAAAAACACTTAAAAAAATTTCATTCCCTTGAAAACCTAAAGGATTGGTTACTTTATAACCATCTATCTTTATTTCTGTAAGTAAAGCATTAATTGGTTTAATATCAATCTCTGGTCTACATGTTTCCCATGCAAGCTGACTACGCATCTTATTAAATGCTTTGTGCTGAATCTTTTGAACAATATTTTGAATTTCTGCTGAATCAATATCTTTTTCTGGTTCACTTCTTTTGCAAACAAAATTAGTTGTAGCACCCTTAATAAATTCTCCAGCAACTCCAATAACAACTCTTTTAGGTTTTACTCGTGCAATTTTATATGCAGTATCAATTGCTTTTCTGCAAGTACTTACAACTCCATCAATATCAGCTACTGCTCCAGCAAGCATATTCCCAGCTAATTGTCTTTCACGTCCATATCCAATAACTAATCCTTTTTTTTCTTCTTCATTATCCTTATCAGATTTTTTTCCTACTTTTAAAATAAGAGCTTTAACAAACTCTGTTCCAATGTCCAGAGCCAGCAAATAGTCCTCCTTAATTTTGGATTTCTTTCTTAAAGACCATTTCATTTCTTTTATTTTACAATAATTTCGAACAACTAGCAAATAATGAATGGGGATATGTTTTATTGGATTATTTATCTTGACAAATAATATATTAAGTGTAGTATTTTATTAAATTACCTATTAGGTATTTTTTTGTTGCTTTAATAATTAAATAAGAGAAAAGGAGGTGAAAAAAGGTATTGTCTGCAATTTAACTAATAACACTTTTACGGAGGAAAGTAAGATGAAAAAGCTTTTTATCATTTTGACAGCATTGCTTTTGATGGTTGTTTTCACGGCGCCAGCCATGGCCAAGTTTGAAATCGGAGGAATCGTCTTTACCGATTTCTATTATCTCAACAGAGATAAAGAGAATGCTCGAGACTGGGGATTAGGAAACGGAACATCTTCGTATAATGTAACTGCCATCCAGGTGCCGAATATAAGTCGACTTCATGTGAAATGGACCAACGAAGATAACGTCGGCATGTATATTGAACTTGGGCTTGGGCAGGAATACGGCTCCGTGGAATGGGCTTGGAGTGATCGGGTGGAAGTCCGCCATGCCTATGGCTGGTGGGATATAAGTCCTGATTTACAAATTATGGCGGGTAAAACCACAACACCACTCTCACCCCTGAATCCTTCACAGATGTTAGGTACAAGATCCGGCAGTTATAATATTATTGGGGCTGGATACGGCGACCTTTATCCAAGCAGGATTCCCCAGGTAAGAGGAACCTATAAATTCAGCAAGAGTGTAAAGCTTGCCTTGGCTCTGGTTGACCCAACTGCCGTAGCTGACGTAGTTGGAGACCGAGGTCCTTGGGCCTGGGGAGTGGAATATTCAACCAAAATTCCCAGAGTTGATATTGGGGTACCGATAAAGCTAGATTGGATTAACCTTTATCCTAGCTTTATGTGGCAAAGAAGGACTGTCGACATCATTAGGCAGTCAGAATACGCAAAAAAATATGGCTATCCTAACGACGACGAAATGACAACATACGTTGCCTCTCTGGGATTCAAGACTGGTTGGGGTCAATTGGGATTCTCTGCGGAGGGCAACTGGGGCAAAAATTGGGGAAATGCCGGAGGGTTTATGGGCTACAGTTATCCAGCAATCTTTTCCAGCGCTGGATATAAAGACAACAAAATTAATGATGCAGAAACCTATAGCTTCTGGGCCGATCTGTCATATAAGCTTGGCCCCGTCACTCCCCACTTAATATATGGGGAGATGAATACGAAAAATTCTTATGGCCAATTGGACTTTGATACAAAATCTTCAATGTATGGTATCAGTTGTCCAATTCAATTGGCCAAGGGTTTTTCAATAAGACCCGAAGTTATGTTCTATGATGAGGGAAAAGTGAATGTCAGCGGTGAATTCTCGGAGGACTACAATGCCGGCAAATATATGATCGCCGGCGTTCAGTTCCAAATCACCTTCTAGCGCGACTAACGCGCGAACAAAAAAAAGGCCGGAAGCAATTAAGCTCCGGCCTTTTCTATTTGATAAAATTATTTTATTTTTCTAAAATAGCTTTAATACGACGAACTCCAGCAGAACTAGATTGTTCTTTAGTTATTTTAAAATGTCCAAGTTCTCCAGTACTTTCAGCATGAGGCCCAGCGCATATTTCCTGACTGAAATCGGCAATAGTATAAACTTTTACCTTTTCTCCATATTTAGATTCAAATACTCCCATTGCTCCTTGTTTTTTTGCTTCATCTAAAGTCATTTCTTCGCAATTAACATTTAAATTGTTTTTAATTACTTCATTAACTATTTTCTCGACTTCTTGTTTTTGTTGATCAGTTAATTTTTCAGAATGCGAAAAATCAAAACGTAAACGTTCTGCTGTAATATTACTTCCTCTTTGAATTACATGATCTCCTAAAACTTTTCTAAGTGATGCTAATAATAAATGAGCTGCCGTATGAAGTTTTTTTGTTTCTTCGCTTGTATCCGCTAAACCACTTTTAAATTTACCAGCGCTGGCTGTTCTAGAAAGTTCTTGATGTTTCTTCATTTGTTCGTTAAATTTCTCTATATCTATCTCTTTTCCTTTTTCTTTTGCTAATTCCTGAGTCATTTCAATTGGAAAACCATAAGTTGTAAACAAAACAAAAGCATCTGTACCTTTTTCAAATTCTCTCAATCCTCTCTCTAATGTTTTTTTAAATTTCTGTTCTTCTTCATTTAAATTATTTAAAATAAATTCTTTGTTATTTTCTAATTCAGAATAAACTTCCTTGTAATCATTAATCACTACTTCAGCTATTTCTTTAGTCCATAATTCTTTTTCTATGCCAAGTTGTCGCCCGTATCTAATTGCTCTTCTAATTAAACGACGAACTATATATCCCTGATCAAGATTAGAAGGAGTAATTCCCTTATTATCTCCCATAATAAATGTTACAGCTTTAATATGATCTGCAATAATCCTCATACTTCTAGTAATCTCTTTTGATTCTTCATATTTCTTACCTGATAATTCTTCAATTTTATAAATTAAATTAATAAACAGTTCTGTCTTGTAATTATCATCCAATCCATTTAAAACTGCTAAAGTTCTTTCTAATCCCATACCAGTATCAACATTTTTTTGTTTTAAAGGTTTAAACTTTCCATCAACTGTCTTACTATATTCCATAAAAACATCATTCCATATTTCAACCCAACGCTTATCTTCAGAATCAAATTCTTTTGGAGCTGGCTCTTTATCATCAATCCAATAAAACATTTCTGTATCAGATCCACAAGGACCAGTTTGTCCAGCTGGACCCCACCAATTATCTTTTTTACCTAATTTAGCAATTCTTTCTTCTGAAATGCCTAATGATTTCCAAATATCAATTGATTCTTGGTCTAAAGGTGCATCATCATCACCTTTAAAAACAGATACAGCAAATCTATCAATTGGAATTTTAAGTTCTTTTATTAAAAATTCAAAACTCCATTCAATAGCTTCTTTTTTAAAATAATCACCTAAAGACCAATTCCCGAGCATTTCAAAAAAAGTATGATGATAAGCATTTCCAACTTCATCAATATCAATTGTTCTAATGCATTTCTGAACGCTTGCCAGACGATTTCCTTGAGGATGTTTTTCTCCCATTAAATAAGGGACTAAAGGATGCATACCTGCGGATATAAAGAGAGTTGTTGGATCATTTTCAGGAATCAAAGAAGCGCTAGGTATAATAGCGTGTTCTTTTGATTTAAAAAAGTTTAAATATTTTTCTCTTATTTCTTGAGCAGTCATAAATTTTACCCCACCTCCTTATTGTAGCACTTCTCGCAATAAACAATCTCTTTTCTATCTGGTGAGTATGTTGTTTGGAAGGTAGTATTACATCCTTTCTTCATGCATTTCCTTTTCCAGAGTTTTAAAGGATTTCTTTGTTTAATTCTTTCTCTATGTCTACAATCAGGACATAAATGAGGAAGAGGAAGATTCATCTTTTTATAGAACTTTAGTTCTTGAGGAATGATTCTAAAGACACTACTACCTGCACAAGATGTATTTTCCTCTGTCATCTTTATTTCTCCCTCTGTCATCCCCAATTCTCCCTCTGTCATCCCCAACTTGATTGGGGATCCAGAAAGTTTTTGTATTCGCTGGATTCCCGCTTTCGCGGGAATGACACCAGTGGCGGGAATGACAGATGCGGGGCGAGAATGACAAGCATTTTCACATGCTATTACTTCTTTGAGTATTGTCTCATCTACATCTTTGATGTTATCTGGTAGATTAGATGCTTTGATGGTTGGTTTGTATTCACTCTTTGGTTTATCATACCAATTATATCCCTGTTTTATTGCTTCTTCTTTTGTTAAAGGGAAGTATTCATTAGCTATTGTTTCATTGTAGCCAAATGGTGATAGTTCTGGAGGAAAGAACTCTCCATATCTATAGATTCTTCCTTTCTTATCTGTATATGGCATATCATTCATATGTTTCTTTATCTTTGTCCTGAGCTTGTCGAAGGATTCTTTGGTATATTGTTTGTTTAAGATACAGTACTGTTTATGACGTAGACCTACGCATGCGAAGAGGTTGGAGGAGGAATGGCAATTAATGGAGTATTGAATATCATGCGAACTTATAATAGTTTCCGAAAATAAAACATTTTTACAGGAACCAACTTCAATTCCTTCATAAACTAATTCAGAATTAGTTCCTGCATCATAAATATCATAACTATCTTTTAAATTAAATAAACCTATAAAAATATTTTTACATCCCAATGTTTCAGAAATATCAAAACAATTGAAACAATTTTTTGAATTGGATATATTATTACCACTGACATTATGAGATTTATTAATCTCTGCAAACTTAATAGGGAATTTAATTTTAAATTTATTAAATTCTTTCTTTATTTTATTAAAATTATTAAAACTGCCTAGGCTATATTCTTTAATTTTTTCTTCATATTCTTCTTTTGAATATGGCTTATTAAAGATATAATACTTCTTATGTCTTAAATTCACACATCCAAAACAATTTTGACAGTTACGACAATTATATAAAAAAGCAGAGTTCATGCAATTATCTACATATTGACTAAAAAATAAATTATAACAATTACTACAATTTATACATTCATAACAAAGCTCTCCTTTTATTAACCATACAGCATCAAAACAATCTTTAGAATGTGCAGCAGTTGTAAAAAAACAATTTTCACAGGAGCTACATAAAGATAAATAACAATTCTTAGAATTAATTGCTAATTTACAATAATCACAATCAATTGAATTAATACTAAGATTATGAGGCCTTGGAACTAATTTTGAAAAATTATAAAATTGTTCAAAAAAAGATTTATTAAAATCATATTCCTGACCATATTCCATTGAATCCCATTTATCTGAAGACCAAATTTTTTGATCATAAACTTTAAGAGAATTGTCTGGATTATAAAGAGATATTATTGTCTTATCAGAAAAATCACATTTTCTTTTATAAAGCTTAATCTCATTCCTAAAATTTATTCTCCTCTTCATCCTACACTCAGGACAAAAAGTAGGCTCTGGTACATCTATCTTTTTATAGAATTCAAAATCTTCAGGTTCTATAATGAATTCAATATTACAATTTTGACAAGTTTTTGTCTTAGATTGAGTCATAATTAATTAAACTAATGGTTCTGATTCTTTAGACTCTTCTGATTCTTTAGTTTTTTTTGTCATCTCTTCAACTTCTCTTGTTTCTTTTATTCTTTCTTCTTCTTCTAACCTTTTATTAACCTCTTCTAAAGAAAGTGCATATTCATTTCTACTGTTTTCAATAATCTCATCCTTATATGACTCATGATTTGGTGGTAAAATTTTAAGCGTTTCAGCAGAAAAAGGATCAAATGTTTCGCCATCAATAGCCATTTTTATATAAAATTCCCTGATTCCTAAATTAATCATATCCTCTGCTTGAAAAACAGGTGCCATTTCAGCTGCTAATTTTATAGCATCATCTCCACCAACTCTAAAAGTAACTATTGTCCCAATATTCCCTAAAACAGTAGCTAAAACCTGAGGCAATAATTGAGCCATATACTGATGAGCAACTGTGATACAAAGTCCATATTTTCTTGATTCAGTAAAAAGATTTTCAAAAGTTGTTGTAACTAAATTCTGAAACTCATCAACGTATAAATAAAAATCTTTTCTATCTGCTTCTTTCATTGATGCTCTAGCCATACCTGATTGATAAAGCTTGGTAATAAACATTGAACCGAAAAAACTGCTATTTTCTTCGCCTAACTTTCCTTTGGACAAAGAAATTAAAAGTATTTTCTGGTCATTCATAATCTTTCCTAAATCAATTTTATTCTCTTTTTGTCCAAAAATATTTCTAAGCAAAGGATTGGAAAGAAACTGACTTAATTTATTAACCAAAGGAATAATTGCCTCAGTGTCAAACTTCTCTGACCAGTCAGCAAATTCTACTGCCCAAAATCTTTTGACCATATCATCTTCAATATAATCAACAACTCTTTGACGATAATTTCTATCCGTGAGCATGGAAATCATTCCTCTCATAGTTGCTTCAGGATAATCAAGCAAAGCCAAAGTAGTAAATCTAAAAACATGCTCTAAGCGAGGCGTCCAATTAGCTCCAAATTGTTTTTCTAAAACTTCAAGCAGTCCTTGAGTAACCTGATGTTTTAATTCAGGATCAATATTAGAAAGAGGATTAAAAGAAACAGGATATTGCGTATCAGAAGGGTCTATTAAAATAACATCTTTTATTCTTTCTTTAGGGATAAAAGCTAAAATATCTTCAATAAAGTCACCATGTGGGTCTATTAAGCAAACTCCATGACCATGAGCAATATCTTGCCGAATTATTAATTCCATTAGTTTGCTTTTCCCTACTCCGCTTTTCCCAACTAAATAAAGATGTTTTCTCCTATCTGCTCTTTTGATGCCGAAAATAAATTTCTTTT
Organism: Actinomycetota bacterium; assembly: GCA_018830725.1. Lineage (NCBI taxonomy): Bacteria > Bacillati > Actinomycetota > Actinomycetota bacterium. Next base: position 9,747 of record JAHJRV010000154.1, read on the forward strand.
CTTCTAAGGCGGCTTCATAATTTGTCCGTCCAAAAAAAGAACACTCTTTAGCATTTATTTTGCCATAAATTGGCAGTTCTGGAGGAGGAGGTGCATATTTAATTTTACGAATCTTATCTCTTGTCAT
>JAHJRV010000155.1 GCA_018830725.1 Actinomycetota bacterium
ATTGTTTACCACTGGTTTTTTGATATTAATTTTATTAATTCCAACTTATATGATTAGATTTCTAATTCATGAGAGAGAAAACAGGCACAATCTAACAAATTTTCTTCTTGTAACATAAGTTTTATTTCCTCGTTATAATATTTAGGGTTTATTTATATTGTATAAGTAATGATATTGAAATAAGTATGATTGAGGACTTGGTAATTAGAGCTAAAGATAGTGAACCAGAAGCTTTTGGTGAACTTTATGAGCTTTTTGTTGAGAAAATCTATCACATCTTGAAGCACCAGTTGAGCTACCCGAAGAATTAGAATCCGAAACAGGTCTTGAATAGAAAATTAATTAAATTGAAGGGTTAAAGTAAAACACCCCACATTATAATATAAAAAGGTGTGGGGGTTTTTCTATTTTGACTAAATATGAATTATTAGATTTATCTATATTAGATTTCTAATAAATTTATAAATGATAAAAATTAATTGAGGTAGTTGAAAATTAGTGGTAGAATTTAACAATAATTTTAAAAAAGATTTAAGAGCTTTTTCGCTCTGAAAAGATTCGTTTTAAAAGATATGATAGGATTTAAAATTAATTTATACTGTAAATGAAACTGGTTTACAGTTTGCTCTTTTAAAATAGTAAGGTCATAAAAAGAAATTCTAAAATAAAATATTTACCAAAAGAATTAATAGAAAGGAGGATGGCTCTTATCCTATATCTTTAAAAGGATATTTGAGCTACATTTTAATATGAAGGGTGTAGTTTTAGCAGGTGGATTAGGAACAAGATTATTGCCTCTTACAAAAATAACCAACAAACATCTTTTACCAGTTTATGACAAACCCATGATTTACTATCCAATAAATACATTAATTAAAGGTGGAATAGATGACATAATGATAGTTACAGGTGGAAATAATGCTGGTGACTTCTTAAGGCTTTTGGGAAACGGTTCAGACTTTGGTTTGAAACATATTAACTATACTTATCAGGAAGGACATGGAGGTATTGCTGCTGCCCTGTCTTTAGCTGAACATTTCGTTGATTGTGAAAAAATTGTTGTTATTTTGGGAGATAACATATTTGAAGATAATATTGAGAGCGTAGTTAAAGAATTTGAGAAACAGGAAAGGGGAGCTAAGATATTTCTTAAAAAAATAGAAGATCCCAAACGTTATGGTGTTCCTGAATTAAAAGGTAACAAAATTATAAAAATTGAGGAAAAACCCAAAAATCCAAAAAGCAGTTATGCAGTAACTGGTCTTTATATGTATGATGATAGGGTGTTTGATATCATTAAAAACTTAAAACCTTCAGCTCGAGGAGAGTTGGAAATAACGGATGTAAATAATGCTTATGTTAAAGAAGAAACTATGACATATTCCATTCTAAATGGTCTATGGACAGATGCAGGGAGTTCATTTGAAAGCTATTATCGAGCAAATAAGTGGATCGCTGAGGGGTTAATCACTAAATTTTAACTTCTTTTGAAGAATCTTCTTATTTTATTTTCTAATTTCTCAAATGGAGCTGGATATAAAATAAGACCACCTAATGAACCAAGAAGTATAACTCCCCATTCTTTTAATCCTATCGGATATGTATTAAATATAGGTTGTAAAAATGGAGTGTATATTATTATAAGTTGCAATAAAAATCCTCCCAATATTGAAAATAAGAGAGTCTTATTTTCTGTAAGAATTTTTATGCTCGAGAATGCGTATTTATTAGGTGATTTGCAATTAAATGATAAAAGCAACTCAAATACTACAGCGATAGTAAATGCAACAGTCCTGGCTATTTCAAGTGTACTATTTCTATAAAACCAGATAAATGCCCCAAGTGAAGCAATAGCAGCAATAATTGCAGCTGCCACGATATGTAATCCCATTCCGTGATAAATTGGTTCACTTGGATCTCTTGGCTTCTTTTTCATTAGGTCTGGTTCTGGTTTATCCATTCCGAGAGCAAGAGCTGGTAAGCTGTCTGTTACAAGATTTATCCATAAGATTTGAACCGCTAGAAGAGGAGGTGGAAATTTCATAATACTTGCAAAAAAAATAATCAAAATTTCATCAAAGTTTGCAGATAGAAGTAGTCTTATAAACTTTCTGATATTATTAAAAATTCCTCTTCCCTCTTCTATAGCTGAGACTATAGTTGCATAATTGTCATCAGCCAAAATCATATCAGCAGCTTCCCTGGTAACATCTGAACCCCTTATTCCCATAGCTATACCAACATCAGATTTTTTAACTGAAGGAGCATCGTTTATACCATCTCCAGTCATGGCTACAATTTCACCATCTTTTTTAAGTGATTTAATTATTCTTAATTTATGTTCAGGAGATACTCTTGCAAAGACTGAAACTTCTTTTATAACTCGATTCAATTCCTCATCACTAATATCTTCTAAGTCCATTCCAGTTAGAGACTTTCCAGCATCTTTCTCTTTCATTATACCTGTTTCAATTGCAATAGCCTCAGCTGTAAGTTGATGATCACCTGTAACAACTATTGTTCTAATTCCAGCATCCCTGGCTTTTTTTACTGCATCTTTGACCTCTATTCTTGGAGGATCTACTATACCCACTAAACCAATGAAAATCATATCTTTTTCTATATCTTCTTTGTTATGATAGTTTTCAAGAGGTTTGTAGGCTATTGCTAGAACCCTTAAAGCTCTATTTGCCATATTTATGACAGCTTCAAGAATATCTTTTTTATCTCTTAGATTTAGATTATCAATTCCAGATTTTTTGTAGAATTTCTTACAAATATTAAGAACTCTTTCCGGAGCTCCTTTTGTGAAAGCAATTATTCTATTATTGCTTTGATTTATGGTTGTCATCATTTTTCTTACAGAGTCAAATGGAATTTCATCAATCCTGGAAAAGTTTTTGATTAGGTGTTCAATATCAAATCCAGCCTTTAAAGAAAGAACAGTCAAAGCTATCTCCGTAGGTTCACCACTTGTAAAATAATTACCCTTTTTATCTAATTTTAAAGTTGAATCGTTGCAGAGAGTTCCCGCTTTTATTAATAAGTTCAGAAGCTCATCATCCAGTAGGTTTATCTTTTGATCATTAATTTTAAATTCACCTTCGGGGATGTACCCTTCACCTGTAACATTAATATTAGTACCATCTATCCATATTTCTCTAACTGTCATCTCATTTCTTGTAATTGTTCCAGTTTTATCTGTACAAATAATTGTAGAGCTTCCAAGAGTTTCAACAGAGGATAATCTTCTAATAATAGAATTTCTTTTTACCATTCTCCTAACTCCCAGAGCAAGTGTTATAGTAACAACTGCTGGTAATCCCTCTGGAACTGCCGAAACAGCTAATCCTATTACTGTTAATATAATTTCATTTATTTCTATTATATTTCCAATAGCTTTATATTCTATGATTTCAACAACTGTCACTATTGTGCAAAGGATAAGTACAATAATTCCAAGTTGTCTCCCAAATCTATTAAGTTTCTTTTGAAGAGGAGTAAATTCTTTTTTCTCTTTTTGTATACTTCCAGCAATTTTACCAACTTCAGTATTCATTCCGGTTTCAGTTACAACAGCTTTTCCCCTTCCATAGGTTACATAAGTGGAAGAAAAAGCCATATTTTTTCTATCAACAAGAGTGATTTTCTCATCCAATAATAAAGTGTAGTCTTTCTCAACTGGAACAGACTCTCCAGTAAGAATAGCTTCATCAATTTGTAAATTGGAAGAATCTATTAATCTACAATCAGCTGGTATTTTATTCCCTGCTTTTAATATTATAATATCTCCAGGTACTATATCTTTTGATGGAATTGTTTTTTCAAAACCATCTCTTAAAACTGTTGTTATAGGAGCAGAAAGCTTTTTTAATGCTTTTAGTGATTCTTCTGCTTTAAATTCCTGATATGTTCCTAAAGCAGCATTTATAAGCAGGATAACTCCAATAGCAATTGCTTCAATATTCTCTCCCAGATAAATTGAAAAAATTGTTGCTAATATAAGAATAAGGATAAGAAAACTCTTAAACTGCTCAATAAAAATACCAAAAAGCGTTTTTCTTCTTGCCTCTTTTAATTCGTTAAAACCAAACTCTTTTATTCTTTTAGAAGCTTCATCAGTAGTTAAACCGTTTGAGCTAGTTCCCAATTTATTGAATATTTCTCTTATTGGTAGACTGTGCCAATATTTCGTTGTTTTTTTGATTTCTTCCTTTTTATTTTTCAATTTTACCCACTTCTATAAAAATTTAAAATTAAATAAAAATTTGTCACCGTATGTTGATATTATTTGTTTATGTTAACATAATGGATAAAATTGTATCAAATAAATTTGATGTGGAGAGAAGACGAGCCAGGGTCCTGGTTATCATTGCGAGCAATAATAAAATACTTGTGAGATAAAAATATTAATTTATAATATTTTATTAATCCTGAAAAATGAAAATAGTTTATAATAAAATTTAGTTTGATTGTTAATAAAGAGTGAGATTAGATATTCACTAAGCTATTGTAGATATATTTATAAGAGATTTTCAAAAAATTTAAAAGGAGGATGAACTCTTCAGCTCACTTTAGAAATTAGTTGAGCTTATCTTTAAATTATATTATGAAAAAATCATGTTTAATAAAGGAAATTAAAGCTAGAGAGATACTCGATTCTCGGGGGAATCCCACTATTGAGGTTGATACAATACTTAGAAGTGGTGATATAGGAAGAGCAGCAGTTCCGTCAGGAGCATCAACCGGTGTTTATGAAGCATTGGAACTTAGAGATGGGGATGAGAAAAGATACAGAGGAAAAGGTGTTTTAAAAGCTGTAAAAAATATAAATGAGATAATATCAATAGTCATTTTAGGAATGGATGCAACTAATCAAAAAGAAATTGACAGGAAACTAATTGAAGCAGATGGAACAGAAAATAAAAAGAATTATGGAGCAAATGCTATATTAGGAGTTTCCATGTCTGTAGCTAAAGCAGCTGCAAAGTTTCATAATATATCCTTATATCGGTATCTTAATAAAAGTTTTGAGATGGGGGAATTTAATATTTTACCAGTCCCTTTAATGAATATATTAAATGGAGGAAAACACGCAGATAATACTGTTGACATGCAAGAGTTTATGATTGTGCCAGTAAATGTAAATTCTTTTAAAGAATCTTTAAGAATGGGATCCGAAATATTCTGGACCTTAAAAGATATTCTTAAAAATGATAGATTTTCAACATCAGTAGGTGATGAGGGAGGGTTTGCTCCAGATTTAAAAACAAATGAAGAAGCAATTTTATATATCTTAAAAGCAATAGAAAAAGCTGGATACAAAGCTGCCGATGATGTTTTTATTGCACTTGATCCAGCAGCATCAGAATTTTACAAGGATGGAAATTATGTGTTAGAAGGTGAGGGAAAAACTCTCAACTCGGATGAAATGATTATGTATTACAAAAGTTTGGTTAAAAGATATCCGATTATCTCTATAGAAGATGGACTTGAACAAGAAGATTGGGATGGATGGACTAAACTTACAAAAGAGATTGGAAAAAATATACAGTTGGTAGGAGATGATTTATTCGTAACAAATACTCATCGTCTAAAGACCGGGATTGAGAAAAAATCTGCAAATTCAATATTAATAAAAGTAAACCAGATTGGCACTTTAACTGAAACAATTGATGCTATTAGATTAGCAAAAAAAAATAATTATACCACTGTTATTTCCCATCGCTCTGGTGAAACTGAAGATACTACAATAGCTCATTTAGCTGTAGCAACAAATGCAGGCCAGATAAAAGCAGGAGCCCCATCTAGAACTGATAGAATTGCTAAATATAATGAGTTGCTAAGAATTGAAGAGGAACTAGGAAAGTCAGCAAGGTTTATAGGCAAAAAAACTTTCTCAAAATTTGAATAATTTTTATAATTAATAAATTAAACTATATTTTGGAGGTAAATTAATTAAGAATGGATAGGATATATTTTGACCATTCAGCAACAACACAGGTTCTTCCTGAAGTTCTTGAGACTATGTTACCATGCTTCACAAAATTTTATGGAAATGCTTCAGAACCTCATACGCCAGGAAATGAAGCATTTGAACTGCTTCTAAAATCAAGAGATACAATAGCCAGTGCAATAAATGCAAAACCTGAGGAGATAATATTTACATCAGGTGGAACAGAAAGTGATAACCTGGCTATTAAGGGAGTTGCTGAAGCTTACAAGAAAAAAGGTAATCACATAATAACATCTTCTATTGAACACCCAGCAGTTGGAAATACATGTAAATATTTAGAGAAAGTTGGATATGATGTAACCTATATTCCAGTAGATAAAAATGGAGTGGTTAATCCTAAAGATGTTGAGAATGCAATAAATAGTAAAACTACATTGATTAGTATAATGCATGCAAACAATGTTGTTGGGAGTATACAGCCAATAGAGGAAATTGGAGAAATTGCTAAAAAAAGAGGAATTATATTTCATACTGATGCAGTGCAATCTTTTGGTACCTTAGAGATAGATGTTGAGAAGTTAAATGTTGATTTATTATCAATGTCATCTCATAAACTTCATGGACCTAAGGGAGTTGGGGCTTTGTATAAAAGAAAAAGAGTGAAAATTACTCCTCTTATGCATGGAGGAGAACACGAGAGAGGAAAAAGAGCAGGAACAGAGAATATTCCAGGAATTGTAGGATTTGCAAAAGCAGTAGAAATTGCTATAAGTGAAATTGATGAAAAAGCTAAGAAATTAAAGGAACTTAGAGAATATCTTGTTAAGGGTGTGTTGGAAGAAATTGATGATGTTATATATTTAGGACATCCAGAAAACAGACTTCCAGGACATGTAAGTTTTGCTATTAAATATGTAGAGGGTGAATCAATAGTTTTAGGTTTAGATAATAAGAGAGTAGCCATTTCAAGTGGTTCAGCCTGTGCTTCTATGAAATTGGAGCCATCTCATGTTTTATTAGCAATGGGAATTGCACCTGAAATAGCACAAGGTTCAATAAGAATCTCTATGGGCAGAGGTAATACAGAAGAGGAAGTAAATTACTTTTTGGAGGTCCTACCCCCTATTGTTAAAAGACTAAGAGAAATGTCACCACTTTATCCAGGTAAGGAGTTTGAGATATGAAATGTCCATTTTGTGAATACGAGGAAACAAAAGTGATAGATTCAAGATTAACTGAAGAAGGAGATGCTGTTAGGCGAAGGAGAGAATGTCCTTCTTGTAATAAGAGATTTACAACTTATGAAAGGAATTATGAGATTCCGATAACAGTAGTGAAAAAGAATAAAGAAACTCAACCCTTTGATAGACAAAAGCTATTAAATGGTTTGGTAAGAGCTTCCGTTAAAAGAGGAATTCCTGTGCAAAGATTAGAAGAGATAGTTGGGGATATAGAAGATGAGTTAAGAAATCAATATAAATATGAAATAACATCAAAAGAATTAGGTGAAATTGCTTTGGACAAATTAAAGGAACTGGACAAAGTTGCTTATGTGAGATTTGCATCTGTTTATAAAGAATTTGATGATATTAAAAAATTTACTGAAGAATTAACTGAGCTCGAAAAAAAATAAAAAATAATTTAACAAATTATAATGAAAGGATTATTATGCCAATTCATGTAAGAGCAAATAAAGGTGATTTTGCTAAATATTGTTTACTTCCCGGTAATCCAGATAGGGCAAAGTATGTAACAGAAAAATTTTTTGATAACCCAAAACTGGTTACAGAATACAGAAGAATGTTTGGATATACAGGGACATATAAAGGAATACCTGTATCTGTTCAAACTACAGGAATGGGATGTCCCTCTGCAGCAATAATTACGGAAGAGCTAATTATGTTGGGGGTTAAAAATTTTATTAGAATAGGTACATGTGGTGCAATCGGTAAAGGATTAAAACTAATTGATTTGATAATTGCTACAGGGAGTGTTCCGATAGATGGAACAACTAAATCATTATTTGAAGGAGACCCATTTGCTCCAGTTGCCAGCTTTCCAATTGTTCATTACGCTGTGCATGAAGCAGAGAAACTTGGTATCAAATATCATACTGGTCTAATCGCAACTTCTGATTTATTTTATGGTCCTGATCCAGAAATTGGAGAGGGAGCTGAAAAATGGGCAAAAAGAGGAGTTTTAGCATTTGAAATGGAAGCATCCATAATTTTTTCGATTGCTGCTAAAGCTGGTGTTAATACGGGTTGTTTACTGACAGTTTCTGATATTGTTTCAGGAAGAATAAGAGCAGAGGATTCTGAGATAAAAAAGGGAGTCAATAAAATGACAAAGGTTGCACTTGAAACCATCTATCAATTGGAAACAATGGGTAAATAACAACAAATAAAGGATTTAATAAAAATTTAAAAGATATTGAATATCAGTTAGAAAAAATCATAAAAACTCTCTCGAATATTTTGGATAGTAAATTCTGTTATAATATATGGATTAATATTTTTATGCCTGGTTTTAACTAGAAAATATAATAAAAATTAATAGCAAATAACCAATTATATAATTATTTTTTTTGTTTTATTTAATCTTATTTTATATAAATAGAATCAGATAATTATCAAATTATAAATATATATCAAAATTTAAATATTAAAATTATAAGTAAATTAAAATATTGGAAGGAGTATTGTGACAGAAAAGTACTTAAATAAAACTGTAGACCCGGCAACAAAGGAAATGCTGAAATATGCTTATGAAAATAGTATTTCTACAATGTTTTCAAGAGTAGAGGAAATGAAAAAATGTCCAATTGGAGCAGAAGGCAGGTGTTGTAAAAACTGTGCTATGGGTCCTTGCAGATTTACTGGAAAGGATTATGAGGAGAAGGTTGGTATATGTGGTGCTACTTTATCTACAGTTGCAGCGAGAAATCTTAGTAGAGGCATTGCTGCAGGAGCATCGGCTCATTCTGATCATGGAAGAGACCTTGCTTTAACTTTGAAAGCCGTAGCAAAAGGAGAAGCTCCTGGGTATGAAATAAAAGATGAGAGTAAATTATTCCATGTTGCAGAAATTCTTGGAGTGGAAACAGATAGCAGAGATATAAAAGATATCGCTCTTGATGTAGCTAATAGAGCTCTTGAAGATTTTGGAAGACAGCAAGGCATACTTTACTATGTGTCAAGAGCACCAAAAAAGCGTCAGGAGATATGGAAAAAGCTAAAAATCGACCCAAGAGGAATTGACAGGGAAGTTGTAGAGATGATGCATAGAACAAACATGGGAGTTGATCAGGATGCTGAAAACATACTACTTCATGCATTAAGAACTTCGCTAAGTGATGGTTGGGGTGGTTCAATGTTAGCAACAGATATATCAGATATATTGTTTGGTACTCCAAAAGCAATAGCTTCCACTATGAATTTAGGAGTTTTAAAGAAGGAAGAAGTTAATATAGTTATACATGGTCATGAACCTACATTATCTGAAATGATAGTTACTGTTGCAGATGACCCAGAACTTATTGACTATGCTAAATCAAAAGGAGCAAAAGGTATTAATTTAGCTGGAATATGCTGTACAGCGAATGAAGTTCTTATGAGACAGGGAGTTCCAGTAGCCGGGAATTTCTTACAGCAGGAACTGGCTATACTAACTGGAGCAGTTGATGCAATGGTAGTTGATGTTCAGTGTATAATTCAGGCATTAGGAAAATTAGTTGAGAATAATCATACTGAACTTATAACTACCTCACCAAAGGCTAAAATTCCAGGAGCAACTCATATACCTTTTGACGAACATAATGCTCCAGAGATTGCAAAACAGATAATAATGAAAGCAATAGATAATTTTGTTAATAGAAATGGGACAAGAATTCCAAAAACAAATAGTCCAATAGTTGCTGGATTTTCACATGAATATATAAATTATATGTTAGGAGGAAGATATAGAGCATCTTTCAGACCACTTAATGATGCAGTAATTGATGGCAGGATTCAAGGTATAGTAGGAGTAGTTGGTTGTAATAATCCAAGGGTAACACATGATCAGTCTCATAATTATCTGGTGAAAGAGTTAATATCCAAAGATTACTTAGTAGTTCAAACTGGATGTGGAGCAATTGCTTGCTCAAAATATGGCTTACTTACGCCTGAGGCAATGGAGCATGCTGGTGAAGGGTTAAGGTCTATTTGTGAAACAGTTGGCATACCACCAGTTCTACATCTTGGTTCATGTGTGGATAACTCAAGAGCATTAACAATTCTTACTCAGGTTGTCCATGAAGGTGGTTTAGGAGAAGATTTAAGTGATCTTCCTGCAGTTGGAATTGCACCTGAATGGATGAGTGAGAAAGCACTATCAATAGGAACTTATTTTGTAGCGTCTGGTCTTTATGTTTTATTTGGTGTTGGTTCACCAGTTGGGGGTAGCGCTGAAGTTACTGAGATGATAGGCAGTGGATGGGAAAGTATAGTAGGAGGAAAATTAGAGTTTGAACCAGACCCAGAAAAAATATTGGAAAAAACAATTAACCATATACAGAAAAAGAGAAAAGCTTTAGGAATACATGAAAAGAAAGAAAGAGTGTTATTTGATATGGAGGCAAGGAGGGAGTTAGAAATTGAGTAAAATAATTGCATCGGCAGCAATTAGGGGCGCTCACCAGAAGGTGGAAGAAGCCCAAAAGATGTTAGAAAAAGCTCTAGAACAATTTGGGTCAAAACAGGAGGTTGAGTTTCCCAATACAGGTTATTATTTACCCATAATATATGGAATAACTGGAGTAGCAATCAAAACTCTTGGAGATATGCCAAAAGTTTTAGAAATAGCTCAAGAATTGTTACCACCTATACCTAAAGAAAAAATATGGCTCCCATATTTAGGCAATGCTTTAGATGCTGGAATGGCAACACTTTTTGCTGAGGAGATTATAGAAGCAATAAAGTATGTTATGGGTCCAAATCCAGTAAATAGCATCTGGCTTGGAGCAGCAGAGGATTTGATAATAAGGGAAAGAGGAATAGAATTTGTAGATGGCTCTGCTCCAGGATTTGCAGCTGTTATTGGAGCTACTCCAACAAATGATATTGCAGTAAAAATTGCGAGAGAACTTCAACAGAAAAGTATCTATGTATTTATGTCTGGAAATACTAAAGGAAGAGCATTTGCTGAACAATTGGTTGAAGAAGGCATCGATTTAGGATGGGAAACCAGACTTGTTCCATTTGGAAAGGAAATAGGATCTACAATTTACTCACTTGGTTTTGCAACAAGAGCAGCATTGACTTTTGGTGGAGTAAAACCGGGAGACTATAGAAGAATCCTTCTCTATAACAAGAACAGGATTTTTGCATTTGTACTTGCATTAGGTGAAGTTACAGATGAGAAGTATGCTAATG
>JAHJRV010000156.1 GCA_018830725.1 Actinomycetota bacterium
ATCAATTAAGAGAATATCGGGATCTACATTTATTGCTACTGTAAATCCAAGCCTGATATACATTCCAGAAGAATAGTTTTTAACAGGTGTATCTATGAACCTCTCTAAACCTGAAAATTTTACAATGTCATCAAATCTCTCTTCAATATTTTTTCGAGGAATTCCCAGAAGTGAAGCATTTAAAAAGATGTTTTCTCTTCCAGTTAAATCAGGATGAAAACCTGTACCAAGTTCAAGTAAAGCAGAAAGAGAACCATTAACATTTATAGTTCCTTCTGTTGGTTGAATTATCCCTGCAATTAACTTTAGAATAGTACTTTTTCCTGAGCCATTTGGTCCAATTATTCCAAATGTTTCACCCTTTTTTACTTTAAAAGAAACATTGTCTAAAGCGATGAAATCTTCATAAGTTGATCTTTTTCTATGAATTATTGTTTCCTTTAAACTGGGGTTTATATCGTGATAGATTCTAAATTTCTTTGTAACCGAATCAAAAACTATTGCATTGTCATTACTTTTTAAACCAACCACTTATATCTCCTCTGCAAACCGAGGACTTAATTTATTAAACAGATAATAACCATAAAGTAAAATTGCTACAGATAGTGACAAGCATAATAACAAGGTTCTAAAAGACGGAAAACTTAAAGATTCGGGAAAATTAATAAAATAGAAGATATTCCTATATAAAATTGTGAAAACAGTCATTGGATTTATTATCATTAAATACCTGAATTTCCCAGGAACTATACCTATATCATAAATTATTGGAGTTGCAAAAAACCAGATAAGCATAAAAATATTTAAAATATGTTTAGTATCACGAAAATAAACATTTATACTACTTACTAGAAGAGTTGCTCCAATTACTAAAAATATCTGTATAAGAATAATTATTGGTAGTAGATATAACAGTTTGTAAAATTTGTAACCCATAAATATTAAAAGAATAAAAAATGCAACAAGCTCTAAAAGAAAATTTATGAAATTTGAGAATATTATTGATAAGGGCAGTATCTCACGAGGAAATTTTATTTTATTTATTAGATGACTATTTCCAACTATGCTGTCTATACCAACATTTAATGAACTTGCTAAAAAATTCCATGGTATCAGCCCACTAAGTAAAAAAATCGGAAAATCTTTAGTTGTTGATCCCAAAACAATTGAAAATACAAAAGTGTAGACTAATGTCATAATCATTGGATTAAGTAGCGACCAGAAAATTCCTAAGATTGAACCTCTATATCTAACCCTGAGTTCTTTTCTTGTTAGATTCAACAGAAGCTCCCTATATTTATATAATTCTTTGAAATAACTAATCATAAGATTCCTGTAATAAATAAATTCAATTTTTATTAATTATATCTATTATTAAAAAATATTATAAAAAAAATTAGATACTTAATTTTTTTTATTTAAAAAGGGAATATATTTTCCAAAAATAGACAACAATCCAAATAAAATAAATGCAAAGAAAGAAAATATTATAGCAGGTTCAAAATGACCTGTTTTTAAATACTTAATTTCAATATCATAATTACCAATCTTATCAATAAACCAGGTGGTTCCATAATCTCTATTACATAATTTATTATCAAGCTTTTTTCCTTCAATATAAGCTTCCCATTTCATCTCAAATGGTTTATTAAAAATCAAAAAGAAAGGCTCTTTTGCATTCACATTAACAATATAATCCGATGGACCTTTTTTAGTATATTCTATCTTATCAGATACCATATTTAAATTTGATTCTAAATTATATGCAAATTCAACAAATTTGGTTCCAAGATAATTATTATTAAATGAGAGATTCACATTTTTAAAAGTAATAGTATGTTTGCCTTTAGATAGTTGAATATCAGTAATTTTAATTTTCTCCTTATTTTTAATTTTTTCTTCATTTTGTACTTCAGATAATTCATCAAATTTAGATAACTCATCAAATTTAGATAATTCATCAAAATAAAAATGTTGCCAGTCTTTGTTATCAATTCTAAATATAATGGAGTCAACATAATCTGACCATATACTATCAATGAAGAATTCATATATTCCTTCCCATGGAATATTGAATTCAAATGGTTCCGATACATAATTAAAGTATTCTTTATATAGATTCTTCTTAAGTTCCTTTGATAATTCTATTGAGGTAAATTTTTCTTTTTGATCAGGACTAACTACTTTTACAGCTCTTATAAGTGGGGGAACCCCTTGTTCAGAAAACCGTATTACATTCTCATCAATTAAATCAAACTCCAAAATATAATCTCCTGGTGTTGGTGGTGTTTTAGCATTTATTAAAATAGTTTTATATTCATTTGATGAAATAGATTCAGGAAGTTCAATTTTTTCACCTTCATATATAATTGCTCCACCTTCATCCAGGTTATACCAGCGATAACCTAAAAGAACAGGACTTTCACTTTCCTTTGGCCATTTGACTGTTCCTAAATTTGCAACATCTACTGGAATTAAATAAGACTCGTTAGTTAACATAACAGATTTAGTTTTACTGTTGTCATCATAGAAAGCTGCATATTTTTGTGGTTTAAGCTTTATTTCAACTGGAACTATTATTTTATTTGCCTTATCAATAAATCTTCTATTACTATCCTCCACTATCTCTGAACTATCTCCCACTATATCTGAAATTAATATTATATCTTTACTATCAAAATCCTCAAACCTTAAAATCCCACTTACAGAATATATATCACCCTCTATCCAGTAAACGTCTTTTGCTTGATAGATCTCTTTCTCTATTACCTCAACACCAGTGTCATAAACTTTTACTTTATCAAGCCCTTCAACCAAATTTAACTTTTCAAGATTATGAAGTTTATATTCTGCATGATCAGGTTGATTATCATGAGCTATTACATATTTGATACCATAAAATTTCAAAAGTTCTATATCAGATGGTTCTCTCAAATCATCTAAGATTTTTCTAATCTCATCAGCATAAGTATGTAAATAGATTCCGTTAAACATTCTTTTTTTGTGTCTAAACTGATAAAAACTGTATATCGAATTCTCAATATGCTCCCTTGAAGCCAGTGGATATTCTATTATAATAAAATCTCCAGGTTGTTCCTTTAGCCATCTGTAAACATCAGGAGTTTTTGATAGATCTGTGATATGAAATGACGGAAAATTCATATATTCAAAAATAATAAGTAATATTATTACTACTACAAATATTGTTTTATATTTAAATGGTTTAATTTTTTCCAAAATCTTATTCATTCCAATACTTGCAATTATAATTAAAGACATGAGAATAAATGGATAAAATCTAGTGTAAACTCTAAACATTGGAATTAATTTAAAGAGATAATATGATGGAAACTTAATTTCTAAACCAAAAATATTTACTATTGGGTCAAGTGAAATAACAACTGAAAAGACAAATAAAACAATCAGGAAAAGAGTTAAAAAATCCTTATTATTTATTATCTTAGAGGATTTTTTCAACTTATTTCTATCATTTTTTTGGCGATTTTCTATTATATTTAAATTTCTCATAAACACAATTTTATTCTTCTTAAAATAAAGATAATAAATTCCAATCAAAGCAAAGATAATTGGCACATATCCCAGATATAATGTAGACTCTATTAAATTACTACCATGAAGATGTGAAAAGACAAAATCCGAAAAAATATTTTTAAAAAATGGATTTCCCACAGATGGAATAAAATACTCCCATATTCTTGCAGAATATGTTTCCAATTGAATTAGCTCTTTTGCAAAATCTGTGGGTTCCTTTTTAATAATTGTAAGAAATGGTAAAAAGTGTGGAAGAACTATTAATATAAAAACAAGCACCGCTAAAAATATTTTAAAAAAATCAGCAAATGATAACCCTAACTTTTTTTCCTTTACGATGGAATATAAAATCTTCAGAATAAAAAATAAAACTGTTAAGATAATAGTAAAGAATCCATAATAATATATCATCAGAAAGATCAATGAAAAGACAAATCCCCATGTAATTGCACTTTTAAAAGTTTTTTTCTCATCAAATTTAAAAAGAAAAAGAAAATATAGTGGAATCAATTCAATTTGAGAAAGTAGAATATGACCTTGTATTCTAAGATAATGATAAGGACAGAGAGAATATATTAAACCTGATATCATACTAACTAATTTATTCTTAGTGAAATAATGAACAAGAAAGTACATTGTAATTGCTGAAAGTGGATAGCTTAAGAAAAGAATTATATTATAAGCAGAAATTTCTCCAAATATTGAAGAAAAAATAAAAAATAAGGTGTCAGTAAGTTGGTATGGTATAGCATTGCTAAAATCATGACCAAGGGGAGCTGAAATTATTGGACAAAACTGACTTAAAATATTATCTTTCCACGCTGCCTTAAACCACCATATTGACCAGATAGTTGCAGATGAATCTCCGTGCCCACCAATGAAAATTGAATTTAATTTGAAAATCAGAGGATATGTCCAGATAATGCTTATTAGTATAAAAAAGGTGAAAATGATGATTTCACTTTTATATTTTTTAATCCAATTTTTTTTACTCTCTTTAATATTCATCAAATTTAATAAAAATAATTACTATTCTACTTTTGGGATACCAGTTTCAAATAGTGCATGTAATTTCCCTATCTTTTTCTGCATTTTCCTTAGAATTTCTCTATCTTGTATGTTCCTCTTTTTCTGAATGTCTCTTCTTTTTAATAAGATATCTCTTAAATTTTTAAAAATATAGAGATATGCTTTTATATATGCATGATAGATAACTTCAAATTTACCCAAAAATAAAAAGAATATTACCTCAAATATGTTTATTACAAAATAAATGGGTAAAACCCAAAGAAGTGAAATTAATTTATAATTTTTTATTAAGGTAATAAGATTATTTCTTTCTCCAAGATATCTTCTTTTTAAACTTAATATGAATTTCTGACCTTTTTGTTTCCTTGGTGATAAAATTTTCTTTTTCCTCCCCCGACTAACTCCACCAGCTTTATGATATATAATTGCTGATGGTACTTGTTTTACTTTATAACTTACCAAATGAGTTCTCCAACAATAATCTAAATCATCCCTATACATGAAATAACTATCATCAAATCCGTTAATGTATAAAAAGAGGTCTTTTCTCGTAAAAAATGCAGAACTTGGCGTAAAAAATATTTTCCCTAATCTTCCTGGATAAGTATAACCAAAAACATCCATCCCAACACCACAATGGTGAAATTCATCTCCTTCATAAGATAGTTCTTTGCATGCACAGACTCCGATTTTTTCATCTTCCTCACATATATTAACTAACTTTGAAACACAATTTTTCTCCAATTTTATATCAATATTTAAAAAGAAAAGATATTTACCTTTTGCCTTTTTTGCTCCAATATTGTAGGCTTTTGATGTACCTAAATTTTTTTCATTTTTAATAAGAATGTAATCTTTTGTTATTTTGTCTATTTTGGATAATGAATTATCTGAGGAAGCATTGTCTACAATAATTAGCTCAATATTATCATAAACCTGATTTTTTATAGATTCCAAACATTTTTCGATAAATAAACTTCCATTGTAATTTACTAAGATCAAAGAAACTAAAGGTTTTTTTATTACTGAATTCATATATTACTGTTCCCTTTCAAATGATTTTTTAATAATTTTACTTAAATTTTTTGCATGTTCATAAAATGTATAATTTTTTGCTATCTTAAAAGCTGATTTTCCCATTTCTAAAGCGAGATCATCATCATAAAGAATAATATTTAAATATTTCACAAATTCATCAACATTTCCTTCTTCTGGAAAAAAACCTTGTTTTCCATGTTTATATAAATAAGTTACTCCAGATCCTTTAGGAAATATAATTGGACATCCAAAAGAAGCTGCTTCAAGACCTGTCAATCCAAATGCCTCAAAATTTGGATAAATTAAAACCTTCGCTTTTGAAAATAGTCTTTCAAGTTTATTATTACTAACATATCCTAAAACTTTAACTTTATTAGACAGATTCTCAGTGATTATTGCTTTTTCAAATTTACTTTTCTCTTTATCTCTCAACCACCCTCCAGCTACAATAAGGTTATATTCATTCTTTAATCTTTTCATAACTTCAAGTAAAAATTCTGGTTTTTTGCCAAAATCCCATCTTGTAATAGATAAGATAAATTTTTCTTTGTTATTATTGTAATTATTAATTTCTTTACAACCTGGGTAAACTATAAAAATCTTATTTTCATCAAAACTTTTTAAATTTTTATAATGAACTTCTGAGCCTGTTACTGTAGCAATAGAGTTTTTTACAATAATATTATCTACAAAATAAGCAATTGGTTTTAAAATTGGGAAAAAAAATCTTAATGGTGTGTTTGAGTAGACTCTCTTTAATATATATGATACTGGATCCCAGATATATGCTATAAAAGGTATCTTCATCTTCTTAAACAATCCTATTGCAGAAAGACATGTATATGTTCCATGTGCTATTATCAGATCATAGTCATTTTTTCTTATAGCTCTATTAATAACAAATGGCGAGGTTATATGAAATGATGAGAAGTAATATAAAAATGGAAATTTAAAATACTTTTTAAAAATTTTTGGAAATTTATCAGATAAAAATTTGATTTTAATTTCACTATCAATTATA
>JAHJRV010000157.1 GCA_018830725.1 Actinomycetota bacterium
AGAATCAATTCCGAGTCGATCACCTCTTCAAAGTCCTTTATATAAACTACTTGAAGAAACTATAAAAAAGTGGAACTTAAAAGCAAAATTAATTCCTTTTATGCAGGTTGGTGGAACAGATTCAAGATTTTTTAGAGAAAAAGGAATACCTGCCTATGGATTTGGACCACTTTTAATAGATGGTCCTTATGGAGAATTTCTTGAAATGGTTCATGGTCATAATGAGAAAATATCTACTGATAATTTACTTTTTATGATAAAAACCCTCTGGAATGTTGTAACAAATTTCAATACCATGTCATCCTGACCCTCGAGTGAAACGAAGGGGAAGTGCTCCTTCAGAATGACGAGGAGTGTAAAATTTCTTTATGCAAATATTCTCGATTTTTAATTGTAACTTCGAGGATTTTTACATCTTTTCTTTCTTTTATTTCATTAACAAAAGGTAAATTACTGCGTGTTATTGTAGCAAGTACTTTTACATCACTATTAAGAGCTTCTAAAACTGCATTCTTAAAATAAGTACTAAATAACTCCATCTTTCCGATCTCATCAATTACAATAAGTTCACAATCTTTCATTGAGTTATTTATAGATTTAACTCCAATTTTTTCTAAATCCTCTATATTTACTCCATATTTACTCACTTTATAAGGACTCTTTACATCTATATGTGCCAAAACCCCCTTTTTTCCATCCAAAGTCTCTAATTCAAAACCAATCCTTTTTCCTGATCTTTTAATTTCCCTTGTTATAAAACCACCCATTTTACCAGGAAATTCTTGAACAACTTTTAGAATGACAGTTGTTTTACCAATACCAGGTCTTCCAGTTATTAATATATTATTCCATCTTAAATTCTTAATCTTACCCATTCTCTGAAAAATACATCTGAAAAATAATAGATGTTATCTACCTTATCTAATATTTCTTTCTTTATTAAAAGTCTAATTGAGGTTTGTACTGTTGATAAGGCACCCAAATCATTCATTTTTATAAATTCCTGTGAATAGATTCGTTTCCCTCCATGCATGGCTATAGCTTTGAGAATTTGACGCTGAGTGAGTGGTAAACTATCCCAGATTGTAAGATAAAAAGGAGTTTCTTCAATTATAATCCTTTCAAGAGTAGGCTGAACATTTTCAGTATTTATCTTTTTTGTATCGAAATATAGATCCCATAATTTATGACAGAGAAATTGCGCATTATAAGGATAATTGTCAACTATATCGAGAACCTTATCAATTACTCCTGGTTTAAGAATAAATCCAGTTTTTAAGAATTTTTGCTCTAAGAATTCTTTAAATTCACCTCTTGGTATTTTTCCTAAATTTAATATTCTTCCCATTTTATAAAAAGCTCTACTTTTATTAGAGACCATATCATATAAAATATGTTTTTTAGAACCAGCAAAAAGATAACCAACTCTTTTATGATGTTGAAAATTAGCTCTCATAATTTTTTCAATATCTTCACCATCAAAATTCCTTATTTCTTGAAATTCATCAAAAGCAATTACAATTTTCTTTCTTTTTTTATTTGCTATTTGTTCAGGAAGATTACAGATTTCATCTAAAAATCTTAAAATGTCTTTTTTAAGTGGTGTATATTCAATTCCAATGCTTGGTCTACCATTATGACCAATTGTAATTTTAGGTCGCAATGTAGGAAGAATATCTCTAAGCAATTTTATTACTCTATCTAATTTAGATTCCATTGCATTTGCAATTTCTCCGGCATATATTTCTATAAACTTATTTAAAGAAGTAGCTTTATAAAGGTCGATATAAATAGTGTACAAACCTGCGACCTTTATTTTTTTAAGGACATTTATAATAAGTGAAGTCTTACCATATTTTCTAGGTGAAATAAGAAATACCCGCTCACCATCTTTCAGGTCTTGGACTAATTCTTTTATCTCTTTTTCCCGATTGGCAAAGTCATCACCCGTAACAGTTGCTCCATAAACAAAAGGATTCTTCATTTTTTACTCCTTTATAAGTTATGTTTTTATACATAATGTATAAAAACATAATAATTTAAAATATTTATTTAGTCAACATAAAATATCTTTCAATTTTTATAAAAACAGGATATTTCTTTTATTTTTACAATAGTGCCTAATAGAATCTTCATTAATTTTTTTATTAAAATTTTTTTATTTTTTATTAATTTATGATATTATTCTCAACACGATACCTATTAAAAAGATAGAGTATCTTAGACAAAGATTGCTTAATGTAGATTAACAAATATTAATTTTTTTTAATTTTGGTTGAAATTAACACATAGAAGTCTTTGTTTTTTATTTTAAGAGGATTTATAAATTTAAATAAAATTTAATATTATATAAAAATATTAATAAAGAAAGGAGATGAAATTGTTACAACCTATAGTTTATGTTTTTCCTATAGTTGGAATAGCAGGTTTATTTGTTAGTTTAGCCTTATATCGTGAGGTAATGAGAAGTGATCCAGGGACACCTGAAATAGTAAAATACTCAAAAACTATAAGGTCTGGAGCTTTTACTTTTCTGAAAAGAGAATACTTAACAATGTTAATATTTGCTATCATAGTTGCTGTGATCATTGCTTTCACTTTAAATACTTATGTCATGTTTTGTTTTATTGCTGGAGCAACAACTTCAGCAGTAGCTGCTCTAATTGGTATGAATATGGCTACGAACGCAAATGGCAGAACCACATTTGCTGCGAGGTCAAGTCAAAATAAAGCTTTAAATGTTGCTATCTCTGGTGGTTCAGTAATGGGAATTGCTTCTGTAAGTATAGGAATTTTGGGAATTTCTATTATGTATATACTATTAAGTTTTTTTAAACTTGCAGGAACACTCGAAATTATTACAGGTTTTTCGATAGGAGCAAGTTTTACAGCCATATTTAATCGTATTGGAGGTGGTATTTTTACAAAAGCAGCAGATATAGGAGCAGATTTAGTAGGTAAAACAGAAATTGGAATTCCTGAAGATGATCCAAGAAACCCAGCTGTTATTGCAGATAATGTTGGAGATAATGTAGGTGACATAAATGGGATGGGCGCGGATACCTATCAAGCATTTACTGATACAACAATTGCCTCCCTGATAATAGGGTCATTAGTGGCTGTACAAGGTTTAAGAGGAACTATTTTAGGTGATAAAGCAATAATTTTTCCACTGATGGTTGTAGCTACAGGAATAATATCGTCTATAGTTGGAATATATACAATAAAAATTTTACTTAAATATAAAATACCTATAATGAAAAATATCCTTTTAATAGGTTTCTTAACAAGTTGGATTTTACTTGTTATTGGAGTTTTTATTTTTGCTAAATTTTATTTAAATTATATGGGTGCCTTCTATTCAACAGTTGTAGGGTTAACAGCGGGTGTTCTAATAGGTTTTTCTACAAATTATTACACTATAAGAAGACCTATAAGAATAATATCAGATTCAGCTATTACTGGTCCAGCTACAACAATTATTACAGGAATAGCATTTGGGTTAGAGAGTACATTTTTTCCCATGGTTCTACTTAGCTTATCAATGTTAATATCTTATTATTTTGCTGGAATTTATGGCGTTTCTTTATCTGGCGTAGGTCTTCTTTCAATACTTGGAACAATATTATCATTAGATGCTTATGGTCCTATTGCTGATAATGCTGGTGGAATAGCAGAAATGACCAAGCAGGAACCTAAAGTAAGAGAAATCACTGATAGGCTTGATATGTTTGGAAATACAACTGCAGCTATTGCTAAAGCTTTTGCAGTAGGAGCAACAGCAGCAGCAGCATTATCTTTAATAACTGCATATGCAGAAAAAGCTGGAATTGGAGAATTAGGTAGTTTAGATATTAGACAATCAAACGTACTGGCTGGAATACTAATAGGTTCAGTTTTTCCAGCTCTTTTATCATCTATAACCTTAAAAGCAGTTGGAGAAACAGCACAATTAATGATTAAAGAAATAAGAAGACAATTTAGGGAAATTACAGGACTATTTGAAGGAAAGGCAGAACCTGATTACAATCGTTGTATAGATATTTCAACAAAAGGTGCTCTAAGAAAAATGATACTTCCCTCGGTAATTTCATTATTAGCTCCTTTCATAATTGCATTTACACTGGGCAAGGAAGCTCTGGCAGGTTTTTTAA
>JAHJRV010000158.1 GCA_018830725.1 Actinomycetota bacterium
TAAATTGTTAGGATTACTATATGAGAGCTTTAATTCAGAGGGTAAAGGAAGCTTCTGTTGAAGTAAAAGACGAAATTGTAGGAGAAATCGGGAAAGGTTTGGTTATTTTATTGGGGGTTGGGGAAAAGGATACTGAAAAGGATATAAAGTATTTAGCTAATAAGATTTCCAATCTTAGAATTTTTGAAGATGAAAAGGGAAAGTTTAACCTTAGTTTATTGGATATAGAGGGTGAAGCATTAGTAGTATCACAATTTACATTATATGATGATGTGAGAAAGGGGAGAAGACCAAGTTTTACTAAAGCAGCATCACCGCAAGAAGCAGATACTCTTATTGAAATGTTTATAGATGAATTAAAAAGTCATGGTATAAAAACATCAAAAGGGAAATTTAGAGCTAAAATGCTTGTAAAAATTTTTAATGATGGTCCAGTAACAATATTTTTAGATAGTTCTGAAAAAATTAGAAAAACGTAATGCAGTAGAGAAAAAAATGAGCAAGATTTAAAACTTACAGGAGCTTTTAATACAGTAGTGAGAAATAGATTTTTAGAACATATTCTATATTTTATGAGTTCGCTTTAGTAGCTAATTGACCACAAGCAGCTTCAATATCTAGACCAAAGCGATATCTCTGAGTTACTGTTATTCCCTCTTTTTCCAAAATTTCTTTAAACTTTCTAATTCTTTCAGGTAGAGAAGGTTGAAAAACCCCAGTGGGATTGTAAGAAATTAAATTCAGAAAAGAGAGAGGTATCTTTTTTACTAATTTAGCTAATTTAAGAGCGCACTCATCAGAATCATTCAAATCCTTTATCATTATATACTCAAACATCACTCTTCTATTGGTTTTTTTAATATAATCTTTGACCGCTTTTAAGACCTTCTCCAAGGGGTATTTTTTATTTATTGGTATAATTTTTGTGCGCAATTTATCATCTGGTGAATGAAGGGAAATGGCTAAATTTATCTGTAATCTTCCTTCACTTAATTTTTGGATTCCTTCTACAATGCCCACGGTGGAAATAGAAAAATGCCTGGCTCCCAAATTAAACCCTTCTTTATCATTTAAAATTTTTATGGCTTCCATTACATTTTCATAGTTTAAAAAGGGCTCTCCCATGCCCATAAATACAACATTGGAAACCTTTGCTTTCAATTTCTTTAAATAGCGAGCAAAAAATAAAACCTGCTCTAAAATTTCAAGAACACTTAAGTTTCTCTTAAATCCCATCTTACCTGTGGTACAGAAAGGGCAATTTAAAGAACAGCCGACCTGAGAAGAAACGCAAACTGTGTTTCTTCCATCTTTGTGTCGCATCAAAATGCTTTCAATTTTTAAACCGTCTTTTAAGGTAATTAAGACCTTTACCGCTCTTTTGTCTTTGGAAGTTGAGGTTTGAGCTCGGATATCAAGAGGACACTCTTCATTCAGTTTTTTTCGTAAAGATAAGGGTAAAGTGGAGGCCTTGAACCAGTCTTCAATTAAGTCACAGAATATTGCTTTTTTTGCTTGTTCTAATCTATATTGGGGTTCTTTCTCTAAAACTTTCTCCATCTTGAACTACTTTTTACTCTTAACAATCACTTTCGCCCAACTGGCAGCACGCTCAACTTCACCCTCTTTTAGCGGACCTTTGGTGCCTTTAACGAAGAAGCCTTCAGGTGACACTATGAGAGTCGCGCCATTTCTTTTCAGACTGCCAGAGATTCTTCCTGCGGCATAGCCAAAGATTCTGACCAGTCTCGTCGAGAATCTGGTATCGAACGCAGCTACATTAGTACCTTTAAAAGCAGGCAGTGGGGCTTTTTTAAGGAAGTCTTGAATTGCCTGCGTCGGCCTGCCTCCCTGGGTCGGAGAACCGACGATGAGAAGATCAAATGCTTTCAATTCGGAAGAATCCACTTCACCCACACGGAGCACTTTAACCTCACCGGTAATAGCATCACCGATAGCTTTGGCAATTTTCTCCGTATTCCCATAGACCGAGTCATAGACAATTAAAGTCTTCATTGCATACCCCCGTTGTTAAAAATTTTGTCTTGTTAATCATTATAGTATAAAGCGTGGGATTATATAAAACTTACTTCTTTTTTTACTATAGTAAAAATGTAAAATTGGAAAGCAAAAGCATGTACTAGTATATTTTAAAATTTACTTTTGCTAAGGGTGCGTTGCACCCACGAACCACCACCTGCTGGATAAGAAAATTCTGATACAGTGGGAAAAACCCTGGGACTTGTTGACTGAAAGAAATGAAAGTAACGGATGGCTGGGGAGAGAGGACTCGAACCTCTGCTTGTGGATCCAAAGTCCACCGTCCTACCACTAGACGACTCCCCACTAAGATTTAGATTAAATTATATTTATTTTTAATTTAAGATTTTTTATTTATTTATTTTATATCTAAAGATAGTATATCAAAAAAAATTGAAATATTTTATTTTGTAAAAATCATATGTAGGGATATTAGAAATAAAGCAAACCCAAATAATTTTCTTAATATTTCACTTGATAATCCAATAGCTATCTTTGCACCAATTAAACCACCAATAAAAAATCCTAAACAGATAAATATTGCCATATTTAAATTTACAAAACCATGTTTATAATAAGTCCAAGCTGCAAGCAAGCCAATAGGAGGAACTAATAATGCCAATGTTGTACCTTGAGCTTGTTGTTGTGATAATTTAAAAAGATAAATCAGTGATGGTACAATAATTACACCTCCTCCTATGCCAATTAAACCACTAATAGTACCTGATAATAATCCAATCAGTATATAAAGAATAATGTTAACCATATTCTTTCTCCTTTAATTTTTAATTGAATTGCATTTATTTAGATTAAAAAATGTATTACAGATTATACAACCTAATTCATACGTGTCAAAAAATTTAAATTTTAAAGAATCACAAAGTCAATATGAAAAAGAATTAATTATTTTTTGTATTAAGTATTAAGAAAATAATTTTTTGACTCCTAATGAATTCTTCTGAAGGTGTTATAAATGAAGTTCATAGTTGTAAATAAATTGCTAAATAATTATGTATCATTAATCTAAAAAATAGCTGCCTAAAGATAAAGATTTGCGAACCTTCTCTATCATTTTACCAAACCTTATCCATCAGTCAAAGAAAAGGAATTTAAAACGTTAAAATCTTACCTCCGACTTTATATATTTTTGTTATTTTTATTGTTAATTTTATTTTCTATTTGTTGGGCTCGGTCACTCGCTATTGCTGGATTACGCTCGCTCCCTCACCCTTATTTTATATTCAGAAAATGGGGTTTGAGGTTTAAATAAAGGCAAAAATTCTTAAAAGTCATTTAATGAAACTTGACATTTACTTGACATTCTAGAATGTCAAGTTTTTTGCTCCCCAGTTCAAAAATTATTATAATTTTTGAGACTAAAAGTATATGGCTGTGATGAAGGAAAGATTGCTTAGGATTAAACGGCTCTATAAAGAGTTAAAATTATGTTCCATTAGTAGCAGTAGTAATTAGTTGGATATCACATCGCTTCTTAAATTCCAATTTCTTAAACCTAATCCTCGTCTTCTTCATGAGAAGGAGGGGTTGATATTTGTTTAAAAGGAATACTTTCTCCAGTTACAATAGTGGTGGAAGCAGAAATTGAATTAGTAGGAGTAGGTTTTTTGGGTAAGTTATTAATTAATTCCTGATGTTTATCCAACTTTTCTCTAATTGTTTCTTTAGCTTGCGCCATCCTTATCTTATATTTTTCTTCTGATAACTCATCCTTGAATTTTTCTAATGAATCTAGAAAATCTTTGACTAGAGTTTCAGCATCAAGAATTACACCAATTTTCTCGTCATTAAAAACTGCGGGGCGTATTCCTTCTCTACAAATACCTCCTCTAGCAAAATACTCATGCGCTAAACCGTGTCTAAAAATGTCTCCTAAAATTTCTATGGGATATTCATTTGGTTTTTTAAAACATTTCTGAACGTATTTACCAGCACAATTATTAAAACCACAGTCACCCCCCAGAAGAAAGCTTCCTAAATACTCCATATCTACCAAAACACACAACGCAAGGGGGAAATTGATATTTCCCTGTCCACTAGGAATGACTTTTATTCTCTGTAGCATTCTTTCAAAATCTTTTTTTATCCAACCAAAAACAATATCGTTTAAAAATCTAGTTTTATCCATATTATAAGATTATCTTTTTTTACTTTAAAAAACAAGCTAATTTAAAATAAAAATTACCCAGAGATGGGCTTTTACAAATTTGCAACGAATGATGTTAGAACCTGTTTAGTGGAAAATTAAGGAGAGGAGTAGAAATTCGAAAGCTTGACATATTACCTCCTTTTCTTTAAAATTAAATTATTCTGATAAAATTAAAATGTAATAAGGGAAATAAAAATGCGTCCAATTGATTTAAGTAAAATCTTATCTAAATATAAAAAGGGGTGGCTTGCCCTATCCCCCGATAATCGGAAATTGATAGCTAGGGGTAAAACTCTTAAAGAAGTATTAAAAAGGGCAAAGGAAAAAGGAATAGAAAATCCTAGCGTCCTAAAAGCAGTCCCAATAAAGCATCTTTTTGCAGGGTAAATGGAGTTTCCATATTATAGGGTAATTGATTTCCCAAAACACCAGAAAAGAGAACGAATTTTACCTTGGCTTCGTTTTGGAATTTTTAATCCCAAAAATACATCTAAAATTGTCTATCCCTTGGGTTTGGTTGATTCTGGCTCTGATTTAACAATTATTGATCATGAGCTCGGTGAAGAGCTTGGATTCAATATAGAAAAAGGGGGGAAAGGGAAAATCTATGGTGTGGGAGGAGGGCATATTGAAGGTTATATCCATCGAATAGGTTTTAATATTGAAGATTTAAAAAACAAAGAAAAGTCAATCATTTACAAAGACTTTGTTCTTTTTGCTTACGAAAAATTCCCTAAATCTATGCCTCAACAAACTGCCATTTTAGGGACAGTAGGTTTTTTTAGGCATTTAGAGATTACTTTTAAATATCCAGATGTTATTATCATTAATCTGAAATAAAAATTACCCACCGATGGGCTTTTTTTCTAAAAATTAAAAATTGACATTACTTAACATTTTAGAATGTCAAGTTTTTATCTCTTTTTTTCTTTGGCTCTCTAAAGGTTTTTGGTTCTTTAATAGCAGTAAGTTTCTTTAATCTTCTCTTATATTCTATGGCTATCTTTTTTCTATCCTTGAAATATTTTACTCCTATTTGGGCGTCTTCTCTGGAAACCCTAAAACAGGATACAACTCCACAATTTGCAAGAACGGAAGCTTGCAATTCTTTTGGCATCTGGCTTAAATTTTGATGAGCCAAAATTAAAGAAAGCCTATATTTTCTTGCTTCACCTAAAGTCTCAATAAAACTCTGGGTAGCAAAATTCTGAAACTCATCAATATAAAGATAAAAAGGAGCTTTTTTGGCTCTAAAATTAAACGCTCTCAAACCTTCTCTATCATTCTACCAAATCTTATCCATCA
>JAHJRV010000159.1 GCA_018830725.1 Actinomycetota bacterium
ATTTTCCCACTATGGTATATAAAAATTTCTGCTCCTATAGCATTAGTAAACTCGATCCCTGATTTAAAGATCTCCTTTTGTAGCTGGAAATTACGGGCGTCCATTAGATTTAATAAGTTAGGACCATGAACAGTATATCTTAATTTAAACTTTTTCAGGATGTCTGTAATTACCCTGGTTTGTAGCCAATTTAATCTCCCTTTAAAGATAGCATCGACTCCGTGAACAGGTATCTCGACATAGTCAAATCCTATATCCTGAAAATTACCTAAGGCCTTTTCTAATATATCTAAATCTCCATCTATTGTGGGAGAATCTATATTTATTCCAATTCCTTTTATATGCATAGCTCCAACTAAAAACCAAATATATTTTTACTAATTATTTCACATTATAACACAATCAAATTCACATACAAGTATTATATAGAAAAAATATTTGGCCGTTAATGACTCTTAATTAGCTTCTTCCGGTTAATTTCACCCATAGAATAATAAAAAATATTACTTTTTGTTATAAAAAATTAGTATTCTTCTTATATTCTCAGTATTCATTAAAAAAGCAATGATAAACAAGATCAAAACGGGTTGATTTATTAAGGTTCCAATAAATATAACACCTATTCGAACATCACGGCCTATTCTAAAGTAATGCTTTCCGCGAGTAAGATTTTTTTTCATTAACCCATCATATTTATCAGCAGTGTAGCTGTTCACAAAGGAACCGATGATAGCCAAAAATCCTATAAATAGATATAATAAATTTTCTCCTAAAAAATATACATAATAAGTTATACCAAAAAGAAGAAATGCGTCTGCATAACGGTCTAAGACCGCATCATACCACCCTCCAAACTCGGATGTTTGAAACTTTAAGCGGGCGATCTCTCCATCGCAACCATCAATAATAGAGGCCATTTGTGCCAATATTCCGCCGATTAGTAAATTAGCATATCCCCCAAAAAAGAAAAAAAGAGCACCCCCCATAGAAAAGATAAAAGAAAATAAAGAAATCTGATTAGGGGTAATACTTTTTTTTAAGAGATATTTTGAAATTCTAATGGAGATTGGACGGTTTAGATATCTGGATACAGGACCATCAGACACTTTTTTTAAATTAGTTAAAAGAATATTTTCTGCCTTCTTAAATGCATTTTCATCATCTATATCAATCCAATATCTCCCCCTGATGTCAAAGGCTCTTGCCTTTTCCTTTTTAGCTAATATCTTTATTCCCGCTGAAAGACTGGTATCACCATTGTCTGAGCTTTCTTCTAAGGCCTCAAATATTGCCGGTGAACAAAGAAATATTCCGGTGTCATAAGCATTATATTCTTTAATATCCTTTCCGATATTTACAATTCTTCCTTTATTATCAACTAAAACTTTGGTAACATCATCAATATCGACAATTTTGTTCTCAAGGTTATAATCTACTGCCAGTATAATTTCTCCATAAACAATCTTCTCCTGAAGTAATTCTGCCAATATAGATTCATTAAAGATATGGTCACTCATCAATAGAATAAAATTTTCATTTATTTCCTTTTTTGCCGCAAGAACGGAGAGCCCATTTTCTTTTTTCCATTGATTATTTTGAAAATAGGATATTTTTAAGTTTTTATTCTGACTAAATTGATTTAAGTGTTTTCGCAGTTTTTCTCCATTATAGCCAGTTACTATGTAGAAATCGGTAATACCTACTCCCTTAGCATTTAATATTACTCGTTCGATAAGAGGTAATTCTAAAAGGGGAACGAGAGGTTTGGAGTCGCCCCTATAGGACAATCTACTTCCTTCTCCTGCAGCAATTATCAGACATTTCATTTCTAATCATCTCTTTCTTTTATAAGGATACTAAAATAAAATTGCTGATTAAATTTATAAGCAACTATTGTGTCAAATCTTTATTTAAGATTATTTAATTATTCCCTCAAGAGGAAATATAGCATAATATATCTTTAAATTTAATTCTTAATACTTGTAGTACAATTTTACTTTTTTTCTCCCTTTTTTCGCTTAAAGA
>JAHJRV010000160.1 GCA_018830725.1 Actinomycetota bacterium
AAAAGAAATATTCAAATCTATGGATTGTACCAACTGAAAGGGGAAGAGCCTGGCAATTTACATATGGAAATCAAGTAGATAGTCAACCAAAATGGTCACCAGATGGAAAATATATTGCTTTCATTTCAAATAGAGATGATGAAAAACAATCACAGATTCACATAATACCTTTTCATGGTGGTGAAGCAAGAAAGCTAACAAATCTAAAAGGAACTATAAGTATATTTGAATGGTCACCTGATGGTAAAAGGCTTGTTTGCCAGTTTCGTAAAAAGGATAATGATGAAATAGAGAGGGAAAAGGATGAGCAAAAGAAAAAACTTGGTATTGTATCCCGCCACATTAAGCGTATTTTCTATAAATTAGATGCAACAGGAACTTTACCTAAAGAAAGATGGCATATATGGACAATAGATATTTCTACGGGTAAAGCTAAACAATTGACCGAAAGTGATATCTATGATGATTTAGAACCCCATTGGTCTCATAATGGTAAGGAAATAGTCTTCTGTTCCAATCACAGTAAAGATCCTGACCTTGATCCAGATGCTATAGATTTATTTATGATTTCAGCAGATGGAGGAGAACTCAGTAAAATAAAAACACCTATAGGACCAAAAGATAAACCAACTTTTTCTCCAGATGGAAAATTGATTGCTTACTTTGGACAAAAAGGTAAAGGGAAGTGGTGGAAAAACACTTACTCATGGATTGTACCAGTGGATAATAGTAAGAAAGCAAAGAACCTAACAGAGAAGTTTGATTTTGATGTATCAAGCACTACTATAAATGACATACCAGGACTTCTTCCTTTAATACCACCAATATGGTCTAATAATGGAAATAAAATATATTTTCAAGTTTCACAATATGGGAATACTACTCTCAAATCAATTGCATTAAGTGGAAGAAAGCAAAGTTTGCAAACAGTGGCTGGAGGTAAGGGAGTTGTTGGTTTTTATAGCTTTGACAATGAACAGTTGAAACTGGCCTATTTTAATGCAAATATGACTGAATTGGGACAGGTTTGGATTGAAGATTTAAATACCAAACAGTCCAAAAAATTAACCCATATTAATGAAAACTTATTGCGATATAGAGATCTTGGCGAAATGGAGGAAGTCTGGTTTAAAGGTGCTGCAAATAATGATCTACAAGGTTGGATTCTCAAACCACCCAATTTTGATGAATCAAAAAAATACCCATCAATTTTAGAGATTCATGGGGGACCCAGAGTCCAGTATGGTAACTTCTTTATGCATGAGTTTTACTTTTTAGCTGCACAAGGATATGTTATTTATTTTTGCAACCCCAGAGGAAGCCAAGGATATGGTGAAGAACATTCGAAAGCAATCTGGAATAACTGGGGAACAGCAGATTATGATGATTTAATAAAATGGGTTGATTTTGTTGAAAAGAAACCATATATAGATGCTAAAAGAATGGGTGTGACAGGTGGTAGTTACGGTGGATACATGACTAACTGGATTATTGGACATACAGATCGCTTTAAAGCTGCTGTTACACAAAGAAGTGTAAGTAATCTTATAAGTATGTATGGGTCTAGTGACTATAATTGGGCATTTCAATACGAGCTTGGTAATGAACCACCTTGGGAGAATATGGAAAATTACTGGCGTCAATCACCTATGAAATACATAGGTAATGTGAAAACACCAACATTAATAATACATAGCGAACAGGATCTGCGTTGTGCAATTGAACAAGGTGAACAAATATTTGTTGCCTTAAAAAAATTAGGGGTAGATACTGAAATGGTAAGTTTTCCTGAAGAACCTCATGGGCTTTCACGTAGCGGTAGAACTGACAAGCGTATCGAAAGATTAAAACATATTGCGGGTTGGTTTGATAGATATTTAAAAGAGAATAATAAATAAAAACTAAAAAAGAAATTATAGATAAATCTCAATAAATTTCATCCCTCCGAAAGGAATAAAGTAAAGGAACTATATCCTAAAGCACATGTGCATACATTCAAAAGTAGTGGTCATTTAACAACGATTGTCAAAAGAGAAGAATATATTTCTGTTGTTAGAAAATTTCTAAAAGGAAAATGAGCTTTTACTGTTATTAAGTATCTATTGTTCCTATATATTAGAAATTTAGAGTTATAGAGAATGGAGGTAAATTAATATGAATGAAGAAATTAGAGACTTGAAGGCTGTTGGGAATGTGATGAATTTGAAACCTGTAAAAAACTTGATTTTTTGAAACCAAATCATGGAGATACTCACATAAAGAATTTAAGAATAATTAAGAGAAAAGGGACTGATGAATTTATTAAAGGGAAGAAATACTGGTATTCTAAAATAAAACAAAGCAATTTATAAGAGAGTGGGTTAGATGAAGGGAAAATTAATCTAAAATTAGGGGATTTAATGAAAATAGCAGTAGATGAGCTGCAAAAAAAGAATCTTACTTTATTATTAACTAACTTACAACAAAAGATTTTGGGCTGTTATGAACTGGAAGAAAAAGCATTTCAAAAGTTAGATTATCTAATTAAATAAATATTACCTATTACTATAAAATTTATATAAAATGATGAGAGGGATAAAATATGCCTCTTTTAACATTTCTTTTTGAAGCAGTGCTTATTTCTTTATCTGGTGTTTTGGCACCTGGACCCATTACAGCTGTAACAGTAGAAAAAGGGAACAAGTCTCCTCATGCTGGAGCATTGGTTGCAATAGGTCATGGAATAGTTGAGCTTCCTCTGATTATATCTATATTTTATGGCTTTGGATATTTATTAAAGCTGAACTATGTGAAAGAAGTAATTGCTTTTGTGGGAGGATTATTTCTCTTATTTATGGGGATCAGCATGTTTCGTAGCATTAAACAAATTGATGTTAATTCTAAAAAATCCACTCACCTTCCTATAATAGATGGAATACTTCTAAGTTTGTGGAATCCTTATTTTCTTATTTGGTGGGCTACTGTGGGAGCTACACTAATTTTTCGATCCATTAGTTTTGGTATGTTAGGCCTTTTGTTTTTTATGTTATTTCACTGGTTGTGTGATTTTTTCTGGTGCTATTTTCTCTCAATCTTATCATTCAGAGGTAGACAGTACTTTGGAAAAAAATTCCAGAAGATTGTTTCTACCATATGTGGTGCGTTTCTTTTATTTTTTGGTGGAAAATTTATTTATGATTCTATAAAAATGTTTTTTATATAGTGAAAAGTTATTAGAAATTCCCCAGTTAGTGGTAAGAAAAAACAATATTTTCATCTACACTTAAAAGAGATAGAATGGCGATTTAACCATCGTAACGAGAATTTAGTTGTACTACTTCGTAAGTTACTAAATCAGAGAATTTAAATTGTCAAAGAACAAAGTTAGTGCAATTTTGTTTAGGTATTACCAAACAGGATAATAAAGAGAGATTAAATATTTTAAGGAAAGAAATGGATATAATAACTGCAATTAAAAAGCGTATAAGTACCCGTAGTTATA
>JAHJRV010000161.1 GCA_018830725.1 Actinomycetota bacterium
AGACAGTACTTTGGAAAAAAATTCCAGAAGATTGTTTCTACCATATGTGGTGCGTTTCTTTTATTTTTTGGTGGAAAATTTATTTATGATTCTATAAAAATGTTTTTTATATAGTGAAAAGTTATTAAAAATTCCCCAGTTAGTGGTAAGAAAAAACAATAAACACAAAAATACTTTAAATATGGATATTGGTAATATGTTATCAAAAATGTTCTTAGTAAATTGACAATTACCTGATGATACAGTAAGTTTTGGCTATGAAAATTCACCCTCTCTATAGCAATAAAAATTTTTGTCATCTTATCTTTTATGGTGTTTAAAAACAATATTTTCATCTACACTTAAAAGAGATAGAATGGCGATTTAACCATCGTAACGAGAATTTAGTTGTACTACTTCGTAAGTTACTAAATCAGAGAATTTAAATTGTCAAAGAACAAAGTTAGTACAATTTTGTTTAGGTATTACCAAACAGGATAATAAAGAGAGATTAAATATTTTAAGGAAAGAAATGGATATAATAACTGCAATTAAAAAGCGTATAAGTACCCGTAGTTATAGTGAAAATATTGTAGATTCAGCCAAAATTGAGCAACTAATTAATTTTGCAAAAAAAACCAAACATTTAACAATTGTACCTCCGCGAATTGAACTGGTAAGTGGTGTTGATAAGACAAATCACATTTTAACTTCAATAATTGGTTCATATGGTCTGGTGAGAAATCCACCTCACTTACTAATTGGAATAACACCTGAAGAAAGTGACATTGCCAGAATTGATCTTGGATATGTGTTGGAACATGTGGTGTTAGAAGCTACAAAGTTAGGGTTAAGTACTTGTTGGATAAGTGGTTCTTATAATCCAAAAATTGCTGAAGATGAAGTGAAGACAAAATCTGGAGAAGCAGTAGAAGCAGTATGTGCTCTTGGTTATCCAGCTGAGGAAATGTTAGAATGTGTTCACAGCAAAATTGTGCGTAGGATAGCTAGTAGTCATCACCGAAAGCCATTAAAGGAAATAGTTTTTTATGAGCATTGGGCTAAACCCTGGTCACAAAGTGAGGAAGACCCAGTGGTAGTGACAATACTTGAACATGCTCGTTTAGCTCCATCGGGTGCAAATCGACAGCCATGGCGTTTCATCATTAAACCAGAGAGCATAGTTCTTGCACTTGTATTAACAAAACCCTTAGAGACTGGTATTGTAAATATGCTATCTCCAATTGTTGGTGTTGTGAAAAGAAATGTACTTGTAAAAGCACAATACATTGATGCCGGAATTGTAATGTCACACTTCACATTAGTATCTGAAGCAATTGGACGAACAGGTCAGTGGGAATTGCGGTTGGGAGATAAAAACTTAGCTAAAGAATGCCAATTACTCAAAGGTATCATTCCAGTGGCAATTTTCAATTATAAATCTTAACAACTTTGTAGAAATTTTTATTAGTAATTCCTTCAGTATTTATTGGTATTTCAGATTTAAAAGAGGGGGGTAAACTAATTATGGAAAAGCAAGGATTTCATAAATGGGCTTGGCTTCTTTCGTGAGCACTGTGGGAATAATTGCTGATTGGGTCAGTGGTTATTATGGCTTTGGCAGCTTAATAGCTTTAATAACCAGTATATGGTTAATTCGGAGGGATAAATAAAATGAATCAAAAAATTAAAACAAAAATCGCAGTTGTTGGTGCAGGAGCAATAGGAAGTGTCTTAGGAGGCTTATTAGCACATGCTGGTGAGGATGTGACTCTTATTTCTCGTAAGGCGCATATTGATGCAATAAATAAAAATGGTTTATTTATGGATGGAGTATTAGGTGAGTTGAAAATTAAAGTCAAAGCCACAGAAAAACTTAACTTCAAACCAGATTTAGTTCTATTACCAGTAAAAACTCAAGATGTTAAAAAAGCTTGTGAAGAAATTAAACCTTATGTTAAAGATATTCCAATAGTGACAATGCAAAATGGTGTTAGAAGTGATGAGATAGCATCTTCAGTTTTTGGGAAAGAGAATATTATCAGTTGTGTTGTTAATTTTGGTGCAATGTTTTTGGAACCTGGAAAGGTTACTTATAGGCGAAAGGGTTTTCTAATTATAGGAGAAGCATTTAGTAAAAATAGAAAACGGGTTAATGAAATTGCATTGATTCTCAATAAAGCTAAATATATTAAAACAGAAATCAGCAATAACATTCATGGAGCACACTGGACTAAGTTGCTTGGAAATCTTATAGTGAACTGTCAGGCTGCGATGACAGGTTTAACTTTAGGGGAGTGCGGAGAATATTCGATATTGAGAAAAATTGTAGTTATGATTCTGAGAGAAGCATTTCAGGTTATAGAAAAAGTAGGTATTAAACTTGAGCCCCTACCTACAGTTAGACCATCTTTATTTAGAACCCTTACTAAATTACCATTACCTCTGTCATCCTTAGTGATAAGAATTTTATCCAGGAGATTTGGAAAAGCCCCTAGTTCTACCCTACAAAGTATTCTACGAGGTAAGCCAACAGAGATAGATTATTTAAATGGTGAGATCGTAGGATTAGGCAAGAAGATGAGCATCCTGACACCATACAATTCCAAGGTTGTAGAATTGGTTTATGAGGTAGAGAAAACCCACAAATTTTACTCACCAGATGATCTGAAAAAAATTTTTAAATGGTGAAAAATGATAAAAAACACTAGTTTAAAAAATATTTTTATATTCATGAGGTAAAGAAAAATGAAGAATAAAACTTTACTTTTTATATTGCTGCTCTTTTAGGTGTAATTGCATTGATATCTGTTGTTCTTTTATTAAAAGAACCAACTTCAAATATTGTCTTAGAATTATCTGATATTATTGGCACACTAAAAGATAAAAGCTTATTAATAATATTACTATTTTATGTACTTTTGTATTTTGCACAATCTTTTTCAAGAAATTACCTACCAAGTTTTTTACAATCTCATGAGATAAGCATAAGTGGAAGCAGATATGTAATGGCACCTATAGCTCTAATGTCTATAATTGGAGCACTTTTAGGTGGGCGCATTTCAGACAGAATGAATTCAAAGGTACAGCACTTGGTGCTTATAATCTCGTTAGGTGAATAGGTTTAGCTATTGGTGCTCAGATTTTTGGAGTCATAATCGAAACAAGCTATACAATAGCATTCTATATTGGAGCTTTAATTACCTGGACGATTCATCACAACAGTGTTCTTCTGGGGGTTACTTTACACTGCTGTGAATTATAGTATAGTGAAGCGAGTGTTCGTGTAAAGAAACATAGAAATAATACAGAAAGTTAAGAGACTAATAAAGAAGTAAGTTTCAGAACTCTCACCCTATATTAGTTTCTAGATGCTATCGCACTTCGATAACAATAGATAAAAAGTTTCAGATTTACACCCTTTGATCGCTTATTGTAAAAAATATAAAACTCGAAAATAATTGCAATGAATAAGAGAGAAGTATAATAAAAAAAGAGAAAAATAATATTGGGAAGTTTGGCAATGACTATAAACACTATATGCGCTCTGTACCAAGAATGAATTTCTTGGTGGGGGTCTTAAGGTTACTACGACACAGAAAGAAAGAATAAAAATGATAGATAAATTGAGAGGGAAACAAATCAATCTGTTGTATTGGAAATTGTGCAGGATTTGGACCAATTTAAATCAGCACTTAATAAACCAGTTGAAATAGAACTTATACAATCAGTAATTACTGGAGCAGAAAAATGCAAATTTTTAATTCATTATTGATTTAAAAGTAGGTGAAGTTTATCATCTAAAATAAATAATAAATTTTAAAACACAAATTGAAAAAATTTTAAATAATTATTATAAATCATAGTGAAATATGAAACTATTTAATCAAAATCAAGTAGTTAATAGATTAGTTTAAAAAGATTTATAATACTTAAATATAATAGATTTATTATGGAAGAGAAATACAGGAAAATAAAAGAAATTGTTGAAAAAGAATTATCATGCTCTGCTCATAATGTGGAACATATAATGAGAGTTTATAATCTATGTTTACATTTAGCAGAAAATGAACCAGATATAGATATAGATATTCTAAAAACAGCTGTCTTACTTCATGATATTGGAAGGGTTAAAGAAGATAATGATGATTCTGGAAGAATTAACCATGCAATTCTTGGTGCCAAAATGGCTGAAAATATTTTAAGAAATTTAGGTTATGAAGAAGATAAAATAGAAAAAATTAAACATTGCATAATGACTCATAGATTCAGAAGTGAAAATGTTCCCAAAACAAAGGAAGCAAAGATTCTCTTTGACGCTGACAAATTGGATGTTCTTGGTTCAATAGGAATTGCAAGGGCTTTTATTATAGCGGGACAATATGGAGAGAAAATCTATTCTGATATTCCCATTGATAAATATACTAAAGATAATATTGTTGGTGAAAGGCAAAATGGTAGAATCAAAGATTTATCCAAACATGCTGTAAATCTTGAGTTTGAAATGAAATTCAAACATATTCCCGAAAAGCTCTATACTAAAAAAGCAAAAGAAATTGCAAAACAAAGATTTAAATTCATGAAACAGTTCTTTAGGAGATTAAAGAGGGAAATTAATGGTGAAATATAATCTTATGCTGTTATAAAATAATTCTTATAAGTTCGGAAGATTAAAAATTATATATCCTAATAAATCTAAGTTTTCATAATTGCAAGGAGTCAAAAATGGATTTTAAAAAAATTAAAGAATTTTGTAAGTCACTCTTAATTATATCATTTACAATTTTACTAATTTTTATAAGTTCTGGGTGTAAGACAAAGGCTGAAGAGGGAGAGGTTTATACTGTTGAAAAAGGTGATATGGAAGTAAAAATATCCACAGATGGAAAAGTAGTACCAAGAGATTATTTAAGAATTTCTTTTAAAAGCATAGGTGAGATTTCATTTATTGCAGAAGAAGGGGATGTATTTAAGAAGGGAGAAGTAATAGCAAAACTTGATGAAAAAGATTTCAAGAATCAATTAGA
>JAHJRV010000162.1 GCA_018830725.1 Actinomycetota bacterium
ACTTAAAAGAGATAGAATGGAGATTTAACCATCGTAATGATAATTTAGTTGTACTACTTCGTAAGTTATTAAATCAGAGAATTTAAATTGTCAAAGAACAAATTTAGGGCAACTTTAATGGTGAATTACCATGTAAATGAAACCATAAGCAGTGCACTTGTAACTTCAGCTAATACTTCTATCTTACTTGTAAGTGATAATATAATTGATAAAATTCCTGTTAATAAAATTGAATTTGAAGGAGTAATATATTTTGGATGGATATAACTAAACCAATCAGGTAAAATTTTATCTCTTCCCAAAGCATAATTTATTCGAGATGATGTTATAATTGCAGCATTTGCTGAAGATGCAGTTGCAAGAAGTGCTGCAACAGGTATGAGTGAGCTACCCAATTTACCCATGAATTTACTTGCTACTTCAACTAAGGGATCTTTTATGCTCCCTATCATGTTATATGGTAATACACCTATAATAACTGTTAATATTAAACTATAGAGAATCATAGCTATTATTACTGAACCAACGATTGCCAATGGAATATTTCTAGCAGGATTCTTAATTTCCTCAGCAATTGTTGATATTTTTTCAAAACCAAAAAAAGATACAATAACCAGTCCTATGATTCCAATAACCATTCCCCAACCATAAGGTATGAAAGGCTCAAATAAATCTGTTTCTATTTTAAAGAAACCAATAAAGATAAATACTATAAATATTATTAATAAAAATATGACAATATATTTCTGAAGTAGTCCAGTTATCTTCGCTCCACGATAATTTATAAAAGTAAACAGAATTCCTACAAGAATTGCTCCAATTAAAGGATCAATTGGGATAAAATAACTTAAATAACATCCAAAAGCATAAAGGTTAAATGCAGCAAAAAAAGTGAGTCCCAACCAATTTCCAGGTCCTACTATGGACCCTGCCAAAGGTCCAAAAGCACGAAATATAAAAGTAACGCTACCACCAGCTTTTGGTATAACAGTTGCCAATTCAGATGTTATTAAAGCAGTAGGTAAACATATAAGTCCTGCAAGAATAAATGATAGGCTTGCAGCAGGTCCAGCTTTTTCAGCAGCATTAGCTGATAAAACAAAAATTCCTGCACTTATCATAGATCCTAACCCAATAGCTAAAGCCTCTATCAACCAAAGTTCTCTTATTAGCTTAACTTTTTCTTTCTTTTCTTCCATTAATTTCCTAAATTTATCTATTTCTTAAATTTTATGTGTTTTTATATTACTGAAAAATTTTCTCAACTTCTTTTATATTTGGTTTAATATAGTGAGGTTTTTTAACTGCTTTTAAGGCTGAGTCTATATCCTTTAGCCCACTCCCAGTAACAAGAATAACTACTATTTCATCTGATTTTAATCTTTTTTCCCTTGACATCTTGAGTAATCCTGCAAACGCTGTTGCACCAGCAGGTTCAGCAAATATTCCCATTCTTTTAGCTAAAATACCCATAGCATTTAATATCTGCTCATCCGATACTACTTCCACCCACCCGTTTGATGCTCTAATATAGGATATAGCCATCTCACCATTACGAGGTCTACCAACTGAAATGCTATCTGCTATTGTATTTGGCTCTATTTTTTTTATCCTGTCTCCTCTTTTCATTGCTAAATAAATAGCATTTGAACCCTCAGCCTGAACAGCAATTAACTTGGGCATCTTCTTAATAGCACCTATCTTTATTAAATCATAAAAACCTTTGTACACCCCAGATAAAATACAACCATCTCCTACTGGAACAAATACTTTATCAGGAATGTTAAAAGAGAGCTGGTTAGCTATTTCAAGTGAGACTGTTTTTTTACCCTCAATAGTAAAAGGATTATATCCAGTATTTCTGTTATACCATCCAAATTTTTTAGTTGCTTCTATTGAAAGGTCAAACGCATCATCATAACTTCCATCCACTGCAAAAACTTCTGCTCCATACATAAGAAGCTGGGTAATCTTTGCCTTAGGAGCAGTTTTAGGAACAAATATATAACATTTTAACCCTACACTTGCACATATTCCTGCAAGTGAAGAGGCAGCATTTCCAGTAGATGCACATGTTATAGCCTTAACCCCTTTATCTAAAGCTAATTTAACCACTAATGCGCTAGCTCTATCCTTTAATGACGAGGTTGGATTTACTGTATCATCCTTAATATATAAATCTTTTATCTGTAACTGTCTTGATAAATCTATGTTTCTATAAAGTGGTGTTCCTCCAACCTTAAGAGGTGGTATATTTTTTAAATCATCTATGGGAAGAAAGGCTGCAAAATCCCACATACTATTTTCAATATTCCTAATAGGTAATGATAGAGAGCTCTCTTTTTCTTTTTGTTGAAAACTTTTATAGTTATAATTAATTTCTAAAACCCCTAAAGTCCCACATTTTGTACATGTGTATTGTATTTCTGAGGGTTTATACTCTTTTTTACACAAAACACATCTAAAATTTCTTATTTTCAATTCATACCCTTTAAACTAATATTTTTCTATACTTAATTTTACTATTAATAAGTAGGGCGACCCTTTAGGGTTGCGTTTTTGCAAGGCTAAAGCCTTGCTCTACATCTTTTTTTAACCTGCTGACCCCTGTTCCCTGACCCTATTCAACTATTATAAGTGGGTGCTTTTTTAGAAGTTCTAACTGTTCTTCATCAATTAGATGTTCTCTTTCTTCAACTTCAAACTCTTTTCCTACACCACATAGTGGAGTGGAAAAATACCTGAGTCCATTATCATTAATCATAGTAACAATTCTCTTAACATTCGGATATTTTTTTGCAAGTTTTATTGCAGCCACAACATTACATCCAGAAGATATTCCACAAAATATTCCCTCCTCCCTGGCTAATCTCTTAGCCATCTCAATTGATCCCTCTGATGTTGTTGTAACTACACCGTCAATATATTTAAGTAATAGATTCTCTGGAATAAATCCATCTCCAATTCCCTCTATTTTATGAATTCCCCATCTTTGATGAGATAAAAGTGGACATTCAGCAGGTTCAACTGCAAATATTATTACATCTGGATTTTTTTCTTTAATATATTTAGCAACCCCGCTTATTGTTCCACCAGTACCCTGAGAAGCTACAAATATATCAAATTCACCTCCGGTTTGCTCCCATATCTCAGGTCCTGTAGTTAAGTAATGAGCTTTAACATTATCGGGGTTTGAAAATTGACCAACTTCCCAATATTTTCCAGGATTTTTTTCCTTTATCTCTGCCACTTTTTTCAAAGTCAAATCCACATCACTTTCGCCACCTGGTGTATATACTAGTTTTGCTCCATAAGCTTCCATGGTCTTCTTTCTCTCTTCACTCATTCCGGCAGGCATAACAATCAAAACTGGATAACCCTTAACTGCTCCCACCATTGAAGTTGCGATTCCAGTATTTCCTGTAGTTGCTTCTATCAGACTCATTCCTGGTTTTAGTTCACCCCTTTTCTCAGCTTCTTCGACCATTCTAAATAAAATTCTGTCTTTTAAACTTCCACTGGGATTAAAATATTCAATTTTCCCTAATATCTCCACATCTATATCTTTTGTGATTCTATTCAGTCTTACAAGTGGAGTATACCCAACAGTTTCAGACAAATCTTTTGCTATTTTACTTTTTCTTTCCCAGTTTAAAGTCAATTTTCCCTCCTTAAATATATTTGAAATTATGCATTTTTTAGAAATTAAATTTTATTTAGTGATAATTTAGTTCTCTGTTTATGTTTGTTTAATATTTCTGATAATTTATCTACTTAACAGAACTTTTGTTCTTTCTCTATGCTTTCTTAAAACTTTTTGTAAATCTATATTTAATAACTTACCATTTTTTACTATTAATATACCATTTATTATTGATAGGGCAACATTTGTAGGTTGACAAAGAAGTAAAGCACCAATAGGATTTTCGTAAGCTCCAGCATATTCAATTTTATTTAAATCAAAACCAATAATATCAGCTTTCTTTCCTTCTTCAATTGTACCTATTTCATCATCTCTTCCCAAAACTTTGGCTCCACCTAAGGTTGCCATCTCCAAAGTTTGTTCAGTAGAAATTATTTTATCTGACCCCCGTGACCTCTGACATAACATAGCCATCCTCGTCTCAGCTAACATATTTGATGAATCATTGCTTGATGAACCATCAACTCCAATACTCACATTCACATTTGCATCAAGCATCTCTTTAATAGGTGCTATTCCTGATGCCAATCTCATATTTGATGAAGGACAATGTGAAACTCCTACTCCACTTTTTGCTAACTTTAAAATCTCATCTTCATTCAAATAAACAGTGTGTGTAAAGAATACATTACCTCTTATCCATCCTACTTCTTTCATATAATCAAAGGGTCTCTGATTATATATCTCAAGACAGAATTCATTCTCTTGTTTGTTTTCTGCTAAGTGAGTATTACACTTTAAATTAAACTCTATTGCTAAATCCATTATTTCTCTCATTAAAGATTTTGTAACTGAGAAAGGTGATGTTGGAGCCAAAATCAATTGTACTTCAGACTTTTTTTTCCCATACTTCTCTGCTAATTTCTGGCATTGTTTTAATATTTCATCCTCTTCTTGAACCAATTCTTTGGGTGGAAGACCCCCTTCTTCCTCACTAAGTGACATGCTCCCTCTCGCTAAACAAAATCTAATTCCTGATTTTTTTAC
>JAHJRV010000163.1 GCA_018830725.1 Actinomycetota bacterium
AAAATAATTGAGGAGTATAAGGATTATTTATGTAAAGAAACTCTTACTTCAGAATTAGTATTTTCAAGCACACTTTCAGGTAATATAGAGGAATTTGATATTGAAAAAACAAAAATCAGAGTAGGTATATCTATATCTGGTCCTATTACATAAAATTAAAAATTTGATTTTAAGAGGTAGACAGAATAATTAAATTAATGATAAGTAGAAAAAATGGTATAAGAATAACCTGGTTTTTATGGATTATAGTTCTATTATTTGACCAGATAACAAAATATTTAATAAGAAAGAACTTGCTTTTAGGAGATTCAATTCCAGTAATACCAAATATTTTTCACATAACTCATGTAAGTAACACTGGAGCTGCATTTGGAATATTTCCAAATGCCAAATATTTTTTTATTATTGCTTCTATTATTACTATAGCTTTTTTCCTTTACTTTTTGTATATGTATAAGCAAAAGAATCCTGCTTTTTATATATCGATTGGCTTGATTTTAGGAGGAGCAACAGGTAATAATCTGTTGGATAGAATTATTTTTGGAGAAATAACAGATTTTTTAGATTTTGGAATAAATTCAAAACTTAGATGGCCTGCGTTCAATATTGCAGATTCATGTGTAGTAATTGGTTTTTTTATACTTGCCTTATTAGTAGTAAAAGGAGATCTATTTTTTTTGAAAAAGAAAAATAATGTTTTGAAAGGAGTAAGTTAAATGTATCCCACTCTATTTAAGATTGGCAATATAACAATTCATTCATATGGATTTATGGTTGCCTTAGGTTTTTTAATGGCAATTTTTATAATTTATATTGAATCTAAAAGAAAAGGATTAGATCCTAACCTTGCATTAGACTTGGGATTGACGGCTATGATATGTGGTACACTGGGTAGTAAATTACTTTTTGTTATAAGAAACTGGAGTTACTATTCAGAAAATCCAATTGAAATATTATTAGGATTTGGACAGGGTTTTATATTCTATGGAGGATTAGTCTTAGGAGTACTTGGAGTTGTATTAGTTAGTTACTTTAAAAAGATATCAATTAAAACAGTCGCTGATATGTGTACACCAGCACTTCCACTGGGTCATGCTATAGGTAGAATAGGCTGTCTTTTAAGGGGATGTTGTTATGGAAAAATAACTGATTTACCCTGGGCAATTTATCTTGAGGGAGCATTTAGACATCCAACTCAGATTTATCATTTTTCTCACAATTTATTAATTTTTATTTTTTTATGGTTCATTAGAAAAAGAATTAAAGTTGAAGGGAATTTGATATTAATCTATTTTATGCTTTATGGTTTAGCTCGTTTTATAACAGAGTTTTTTAGAGATAACTCCATATTTGCATGGAATCTTACTGGTTCTCAAATATTTTCTATAGTCATATTTTTTACC
This sequence comes from Actinomycetota bacterium, assembly GCA_018830725.1. Classification (NCBI taxonomy): domain Bacteria; kingdom Bacillati; phylum Actinomycetota; species Actinomycetota bacterium. Next base: position 1,404 of record JAHJRV010000163.1, read on the forward strand.
TCATTTATATTTTTAATGTATCGATATCGTATTTATAAAAAAATTTAATTTTAAAAGTGCAAAAAACATATAAAAAGTTAAAAATCTTTCCTGTGAAAATTTAGGTTTTAATGTTTTGGTATATTACCCTATGGAAAAACATATAAGAAAGATAAAACTCACATCCTCTTATAAAGATATTGGTAAAAGACTGGACCTTTTTATTTGTGAGAGAATACCAAAACTATCAAGGTCTAGAGTTCAAAAGTTAATTTCACAAGGAAATGTTTTTGTAAATAGTCAAAAAAAATCAAAGAGCCATTTTGTAAAAAGGGGAGATGATATTGAGGTAAATATTCCCCCTTTGTTAAAATTAGAAGCAAAACCTGAAGATATTAAAATAAATATCATATATGAAGATGAGGATATAATAGTTTTATCAAAACCTGCTGGTATCGTTGTTCATCCATCTCCCGGTCATCCTGACAAAACAATTGTTAATGCACTACTTTTTCATACAAAATTTTTATCCGATATTGGTGGAGTACTCAGGCCAGGTATTGTCCACAGATTGGATAAGCAAACATCTGGTTTGATGATAGTAGCAAAGAATGATGATGCTCATAAAAATCTTTCCCAACAATTTAAAAAGAAGAGTGTTAAAAAAATTTATTTAGCATTAGTACATGGTAGAATAGAGGAGGATGAAGGTAAAATTGATGCTCCGATAGGAAGAAGTAGAAGGAATAGAAAGAAAATGTCTGTAATTCCTGAAGGGAGGGAGTCAGTAACTGAATTTGAAGTTCTTAAACGGTTTAATAATTTTACTCTGATTAAGGTAAGGCCTATAACAGGGAGAACTCACCAAATAAGAGTACATCTATCTTATATAGGAAAACCAGTAGTTGGAGATGTTCAGTATAGAAAGAGAAGAAGAATTGAAGATTATTTAAAACTGAAGAGGCATTTTTTGCATGCATCAAAATTGGAGTTTAAACACCCAAGAGATGGAAAAGAAATGAGTTTTGAAGATAAGCTGCCAGAAGAATTAAAAAATTCATTAAATATGTTAGAAACTAAAAATATTGATTTTTAAGAATAGCAATTGTAATATTACATACTAATTAATATAAAATAGTAATAGGATATCAAAAAATATTTGGGAGTGATTAAAAATTGAGTAATATAAGGCGTTTGGTATTAGATGTATTAAAACCACTATCACCATCTATTGTAGATTTAGCTAAGCAATTGGCTGACATTAAAGGAGTTGATGGAGTTGATGTTAGCTTGGTTGAGATGGATGCAAAATCTGAAAGTGTGAAAATTACTTGTGAAGGAGAAGACATAATTTTTAAAGAGGTTGAAGCTATAATCATTGATAATGGAGGTTCAGTTCATAGTGTTGATAAGGTCTCAACTGGTAGTACTATTATTGAAGAAGTTCCAACTCATCAAGATACAGAATCAACCCTTGCTTAATATTATAATATTCAAAAGAACCCATGAACTTTCTTTATAAATTTACAAAGAAATTAAAAGAATATAGGAAAATTTCAGAAGTAGATGAAATTGCAAGGCGCTATTTTGCCATGAATGGTTTTGATGGCTCTCTTACAATGTTAGGACTATTAATTGGTTATTATTTGTCGGGTTTTAATAATCCAGCAGTAATTTTTGTAACCGGAATTTCAACCTGCGTTGCTATGGGAGTGTCAGGTTTATGGGGAACTTACTTAACTGAGAGATCTGAAAGAATAAGTAGTTTAAGGGAGTTAGAAAAAGCAACAATTTCAGATCTTTCTAACACAAAAATAGAAAGCGCGCATAAATTTGCGATGATAGTTGTAACAGTTGCAGATGTTGTTGCTTCCTCTATTACTGCTTTTTTTTCATTACTTCCATTTTTGTTTACCAGGTTTTTTAATATAAGAATTTGTTACTATATTTCATTTGCTCTATCATTTGTTACTCTATTTTTATTAGGAATATTTTTAGGAAGAATTTCTAAGGAAAATATTATTATCTCTGGAGCAAAGATGGTTGTTGCTGGAATAGTAAGTGTTTTAATAAGTGTCTTATTAATAAGGAATTTTTAGATTAAATTATGAATATCAATAAAGATAAAACTTTAAAGGTTAAAGAGCAAAAATCAAATTCGATACTGGCTTTTCTAATAATAATAATAATATCCATTATAATATTTGCTTTTCTATTTTTTACAATTTTGAGACCATTCTTTTCAGGATTTTTTACAGGAGAGCAAACATTAAAAAAACCAATTTTTGAGGTTGCTATCTCTTCACCTACGGATGGTGAAAAGATCCCCACTCTTCAAGGAAAAGCAGAATCTAACATTGAGGTTGTTGTTTCAAGTAATCGACCAATTAATAAAGTAAATATATTCATCAATGGTGTATTAGTTGAGGGTCTTAATAAAGAACCTTATATTTTTAAATGGGAAACAACAACTACTGGAGTATATTCCATATATGCTGAAGCAGTAAATGATCAGAATGAAAAGAAAGAGTCATTACCAATTGAAGTAACAGTTTATTCTCCAGAGGAGGAGGAAATTAAAGAAACTCTGCTTGAAAAGATAAACAGGGTAATAAGTGAAATAGAATATAGAAAGACCAATGGATTTCCTAAAATTTGTTTAGAAACTGAAAATGTCATAGAAATAGATGGGATTACTGAAAAATGGGAAGATTTCGATTCTTTTTCAGCATTTAAAGTAACTTATAATTCAAAGGCTCTTACAAGTCCTTCTGACCTTTCTGGAAGATTTTATTCCGTCTGGGATGATAAATATCTTTACATAATTATAGATGTTACTGATGATGTTTTAACTCCATTAGGGAAGGAAGATGATATTTTAAAGGGAGATGGTCTGTTATTATCTATAGATAGCAATTTATACGGAGATTTAAATGAAAGGATACTTGATGCTGATGATTATCAACTATTTATTTCACCTGGTAATTTCTCAAATATACCTGCTCAGGTAAAAACAATCGTTCCTGAACAGTATGAATTATCCGGGATTAATATTGCTTCATCAAAGAAAGTCGGGGAATATTATATTGAATTAAAGATACCCTGGATTCAAATAGGAATACAGAACCCACAGGATAAGACACCATTTGGATTCAACCTTGATATTTTAGATACAGATCATTTAGGTGAATGTGAGCTTATTATATCTTCTTCTCCTCGAGCTAATTCACAGGATGCTTTGACTTTTGGAACTTTAATTTTAATTAAACCTCCATAAAAAGGGAATCAAGAAATAATATTTCTTATTTTTTAAAGATTTTTTGAGATTTAAATATAAATTTAATTTCATCTGATAAAATAATAAATATTATTTGTATTTTAGGATTATTCTGGTATAATATTAAAACGAAAAAAAATACTTTAAATCTATAAAATTTTGAGGGAAAGGAGTAAATTATAATGTATCCTCCAAAATTAACACCAGAGCAAAGGAAAGAAGGTCTTGAAAAAGCACTTAAACTGAGAAGAGAGAGAGCTGAGTTGAAGAAAAATTTAAAGAGAGGAAAAATTAGTCTTAAGGAAGTTCTAGAGATGAGTGGACAAACAGCTGAAAGAATAAAAGCAAAAGATATTTTAACATCATTACCTGGGGTTGGAAAAATAACAGCTGATAAGATAATGAACGAAGTCAAAATAGCAGCCTCTCGTAGAGTTAAAGGATTAGGAGTAAGACAGACAAAGGAGATTCTTTCTCGCTTTAGTTAGAAGATTGAATACTGTAAAAAAACATCCAATTGGTATAAGCCAAAGTGAACCTGAGAAAGTAAAAAATATAAAGAAACTTGGCAAGTTAATTGTTATATCAGGTCCATCAGGAGCAGGTAAAACTACTCTGATTAGAAAAGTCATGCAAAAAATTCCCACTCTAACCTTCTCTGTTTCAGCTACTACAAGAGCTATAAGAGAAGGTGAGATAGAGAGCGTTGACTACTTCTTTGTGTCTCCAGAAGAATTTAATGATTTAATAAGAAATGATGCATTTATTGAGTGGGCTAAGGTTCATGGAAATCTATATGGTACGTTAAAAAAACAGGTAAAAGAACTTAGAGAAAAAAGAAAAAATGTAATACTCGATATAGATGAACAAGGAGCTAATCAGATTAAAAAGAAAAAAATTCCTGCTCTCTTCATATATATACTTCCCCCATCACTTGAAGAATTAGAAAAAAGGCTCAAAGAAAGGGATACTGAACGTATAAGAGAGATGACCAGAAGATTACAATCTGCAAAAGAACAGATTACCTCAAAAGGTTTTTATGATCATGTTATTATAAATGATGATATCAAAAAAGTTGTAAAAAAATTAAAAATAATTATAGAAGGTTATATTGAAAAATAAAAAATTGGGTAATAAATTTATCGATAAATTAAAAAATAAAGTTGAAAATAGGTATATATTGTCAATAATTGCTGCTAAAAGAGCAAGGCATATACAATCTTATATAAATGCTCAAAAATATATGAGAAAAACAAAGTACCCCAAACCATTAATAGAGACTAATTCAACAAATCCTCTAACTATAGCATTTAAAGAAATTGCTAATGGAAAAATCTCATATAAAAAACCTGAGGAGAAAGAATAAATAATTAAATATAATAGCAGGATCTATTGCTGAATATGGAGAAGTAATAGTGGCAAATAAATTTACTCTAGCCAAAGTGCTAGTGGATCTCCCAATAAAAGAATTAAGTAAATTTTATGTTTATGAAATACCCCCTCACTTAAGAAGTAAAATAAATATTGGTTCTTTAGTAAAAATCCCATTTTCTCATGGTCTACAACTTGGATTTGTTGTTGGATTTACTAATAAAAAACCTGTAAAAAAGATAAAAAAAATTCAAGTTATTTTAGAAGAAAAACCCCAGTTTTCTCCAGTAATGTTTGAACTTTGTAGATGGATGTCCAACTACTATTTAGCACCTCTTTCAAATTGTATAAAGCACATTATTAAACCTGGAGGCGCTGGTGCAATTATTACTCTTGTTAAACTTACCCAAAGCAAGAAAAGATGTTTTGATAAATTATCTAAGAAAGCTTTTTTACAGAGAAAAATTGTTGAGATAATCTCAAACAAAGGAAAACCAGTAAAAATCACAAGATTACAAAAGCTTTTATCTAGAAAAAATTTATTTAATTCTGTTATTTCACTTGAAAAAAGAGGACTAATAAAAAGAATTTACAGTGTTAAGCATGAGCCCATTTCTTATCGTTTTAAAGAAATAGTTAAACTAAAAATATCTCAAAGTGAGGTTAAAGCAACATTAAAACAATTAGAAAATGCTCCTAAACAGAAGGAAATACTTAAAAAATTATCTTTGAAGGTTGAAATTGAACAAAACGAACTTTTAAAAAGTACAAAATCATCTCACTCAAGTATCTCATCACTGGAAAAGAAGGGATACATCGAAATAGTTTCAGAAAGGGTGAAAAGGAAGTTCCCAACTTCTTATAGTGATGAGAGTTTGATTCCTAAAAAGTTAACCTCTTATCAAAAAAAGGCTATTAAGTATGTTGTTGACCAGATAAAAAAGGGAAAATCAGCTACATTCTTATTACAGGGAGTATCTGGAAGTGGAAAGACAGAGGTTTATCTTAGAGTAATATCGTTTATACTTTCTATAGGTAAAACAGCTTTGGTTTTAGTTCCAGAGATTGCATTAACACCACAAATGGTAACTCGTTTTAAAAATAGATTAGGTGATGTTGTTGGAGTTTTTCATAGCAAAATGAGTAAAGGAGAAAGATTTGATCAGTGGATGGATATAAATGAAAATAGATGTCAGGTAGTTATTGGAACTCGTTCTGCAATTTTTTCACCATTAAAGAATTTGGGTGTGATCATTATAGATGAGGAGCATGAAAATAGCTACAAAGAAACAACCTCCCCTCAATATAATGTTAGAGAAGTTGCTCAGAAATTAGCCAAGCTACAAAATTCAGTTGTTATACTTGGAAGTGCTACTCCATGTATTGAAACTAGATACAAAGCAGAGATTGGTGAATATAACTTTCTTACTCTTCCAGAAAGAGTTACAGAGGGAGGATTACCAGAGGTTGAAGTTGTTGATATGAGAAATGAACCAATTGTTCCAGGTGTTTTGGGAATGAGCAATACATTAATATATGAGATTGAAAAAACACTAAATAATAAAGAAGGAGTTATATTATTTATAAATAGAAGAGGATTTGCCACATTTTTACTCTGCACAAGTTGTGGATATGTATTTAAATGTCCAAATTGTGACCTATCCTTAAAATATCACAGAGCAAATCTCTCGCTCATTTGTCACCATTGCAATTATACAACTGGAGCTACAGATGTATGTCCAAATTGTAAGGGTATAGCTCTAAAACCGATGGGGATGGGTACTCAAAGGATTGAAGAGCAATTATACAGATTATTTTCCAAAGTTGATATATATAGAATGGATACAGACAGTACAATAGGAAAGATTTCACATCAGACAATTCTTAACCAATTTAGCCAGAGCTCAGGGTCAATTCTTTTAGGTACACAGATGATTGCAAAAGGTCTGGATATAAAGAATGTGATATTAGTTGGAGTTGTAAATGCTGATACAGCTTTAAATCTTCCGGATTTTAGAGCTGCAGAAAGGACATTTCAACTTGTAACACAGGTTAGTGGAAGGTCCGGTAGGGGTAAAAAAGTGGGAAAGGTAATTATACAAACACACTTTCCAGAGCATTATGCTATAGATTGTGCAACAAAAGGCGACTATTTAACATTCTATAAAAAGGAGATTAAATTTAGAAAAGAACTAATGTATTCACCATATTCTTATCTTATAAATATATTAATTTCTGGTAAGTTTGAAGATGATGTTATTAATCTTAGTAATGAAATATTATCTTTTATTAAATCGAAAGAAATAGATAATTATGCTACTATCTTAGGTCCAGCACCAGCTCCTCTTTCAAGAATTAAGAATAAATATAGATGGCATATATTTATAAAAACAGAAAAACCTGATAAAACGAAAGAAATATTGACTCAAACAATGTTAGAGATTCCTAGATTAGGTAAGAAGGCTAAATATGTAGTAGATGTTGACCCTATATCAACAATGTAGATAACTTTTTTACATATCTAAATAAGACTGCTTTCATCAAGTAATAAAGTAAAAAATGATTAAACATAATTTCAAGGTATTAGATAAAATTTAAAAATAGACACCTTTAGAGTTTGAAAAGTTTTAAAATTTAGGTTAGTATTTTTCTCTTAATTATTTTTAGATAGATTTAAGTTTTAATATTAACTTTATGGTATATTTTTAAAGGAAATTTAGATTAGAAAATATATATAAAGTTTCCAATAATTTTTGGATATTGGTAAAAGTGTTAATATTTTTAAATGGTAATTTTTTAAATTTGGAAAGTTAAACATACAAGAGAAAATTGATAATGGCAAAAAAGATGATAAGGATATTTGGAGACCCCGTTTTAAGGGAAAAAAGTTCAGATGTCAAAGAGATAGATAGTGAGATTAAAAAATTAATTAAAGATTTAGTAGACACCATGAAAAACTCTTCTGGTGTAGGTATTGCAGCTAATCAAATAGGTGTTTTAAAAAAAGTGGCTGTTGTTGATATTGGGGATGGATTAATCGAACTCATAAATTCTAAAATTATAAAGAAGGAGGGAGAAATAGAACAACAAGAGAGTTGTTTAAGCTTTTACTCCTTAAGTTGTCCTGTAAAGCGAGCTGAAAAAATTTCTGTAATAACTAAAAATTCAAAAGGACAGAAAGTTAAAATAAAGGCTGAAGGTCTGTTGGCAAAAGCGATTCAACATGAGATTGATCATCTTAATGGTGTTTTAATTATTGATCATGCTTCAAATGAAGATAGAAGAAAAATACTTTTAGAAATGAATGAGTTAAGAAAACAATATCAGGAGGTAAAGATTTGAAACTCATCTTTTTGGGAACGCCTCAATTTTCTATTCCATTTTTAAGAACAATAAATTCATCACATCATAAAATTATTGCTGTTATAACAAATCCTGATAGAAAGAGTGGAAGGGGAATGAGAATAACATCACCTTCCATAAAGAAAGAAGCTATCAGATTGGGATTAAAAGTTCTTCAACCTCCAAATATTAATAACCCGGAATTTATTTCACAAATTAGTAAACTTAAAGCAGAAGTGGGAGTTGTTGTAGCATATGGAAGGATTTTGAAAAAAGAAACTATAAACATCATGAAAAAAGGATGGATTAATCTTCATCCTTCTTTACTTCCAAAATATAGAGGTCCATCACCAATTCAATGGGCAATATTAAATGGAGACCAAACAACAGGTATTACTACAACTTTTTTAGAGGAAAAGATGGACTCGGGTGATATCATTTTGCAAAAAAAAATCAAGATCAAAGAAAATGATACTTTGGGAAAGCTCAAGCGAATAATTGAAAATGAAGGCTGTAAAATATTAATGGATACCCTAGATTTAGTTGAAAAAGGGAATGTAAAGACTGTCATACAAGATGATAGTTTGGCTACATATACTAAAAAAATCACGAAAAAAATTGCAACTATAAATTGGGATAGTCCATCAAAGAAAATACATGATCAAATAAGAGCTTTAAATCCTACCCCTGGTGCTCAAACATCCATTA
>JAHJRV010000164.1 GCA_018830725.1 Actinomycetota bacterium
TCATCAGTTGCCATAGAACCCGCCATAACCAATTGCACATTTGGAAATTTCTTTTTAACAATTTTATAAGTATCAATAACACCTAAAGGATCTTTCCAAGGATCAAATCTTGATACCTGTAAAATTATAGGACAGGATGTATCCACACCATAATTTTTAAAAATCTTTTTACTTTCTTTTAAAGTTAATGGGTCATTTTTTTCTGAGAGTGGGTCGATAGAAGGTGTGATAATAGATATTTTTTCATTGTTGAGCCCTTCCTGAACATAATCTTTGAGGGTAAATATATAAGTATCATAGATCTCAATATACGGTTTAATAAAATTCCAGAAGCTCATATTTGTATTTGTTAAGTCAATGTGACATCTCCATATCCATATACCTGGATAAGGTTTTAAATAATGATAAATAGCAGCTGGTTGTGGATCATGAATCACTATAAAATCATATTTACCTTCAAATTTTTCTGCATTCTTCTTATTGTATTTAAGGTAAATATCTTTCATTTCATTGCTGAGTTTTATTTTCATACCTTGAAGAGCATTATGAAAAGCTTTTGTAACATTGAAAAATTTTTCATCGCCATGGATTATTCTCCATTCTGCATCAAGACCGATATCTCTCATTAATGGAACTAAAGCTTGTAAAATCTCAGCTACCCCTCCACCATAAGCAGTAGAATTTACATGCAAAACTTTTAAACCTTTTAGATTAGATGAGTAATTTTTAATCTTTTCAATTTTTTCTTTACTAACTATATTTACATATGAATCAAGGGATTTCTTCTTAATCTCAACAACTGGTAAATTTTTCAATATATTAACCTCCAATAATTATTGTTCTTATATATATTTTAAGAATCTATAAATTTTAGTATGTAGGGCAACCCTTTAGGGTTGTTTACTTTCGCAAGGCTAAAGCCTTGCCCTACTTATTAGCATTTTTTTAACCTTTAACTGAGCCTGCCAGAATTCCACGTACAAAATATCGTTGTAGAGAGAAGAATATAATCAAAGGTAGTATCATAGAGATAAATGCTGCAGCTGTAAGTAAATGCCAATTTTGACCTAATGAGTTAACTAAACTACTTAATCTAAGTGTGAGTGGTGCTACTTTCTCAGTTCCTCCTAAATATATTAGTGCTACAAGTAGATCATTCCAGACCCATAGAAATTGGAAAATTGCAAGTGAAGCTAATGCAGGAACAGATAAGGGCAATGCTAATTTAAAAAAAGCAGTACGATGTGATGCACCATCAAGAAAAGCTGACTCAAAAATATCTTTTGGAAGAGCACCAAAGAAGTTACGAAGTAAATATACAGCAAACGGTAAACCATAACCTGTGTGGGCTAACCAGATTCCAATGAAAGTACCCGATAATCCTAATCTGTTATATACTCTTAAAATAGGAATTAATGTCACCTGAAGAGGAACAACCAATAAACCCACTACAATTATAAATATTATCTGTCTACCTGGAAATTCCATACGAGCAAAAGCATAAGCTGCAAATGCAGCTATCATTATAGGAATAATTGTAGAAGGGATGGTTATAATTAAACTGTTAAGAAATGCACGTCCCAGTCCACTTGCTGTAATTACTTGAGTATAATTTTCTAAAGAGTACTGAGTGAATTCAAATGGATGCTGAAAGACTGTCCACCAACCAGAGCTTAGTACATCATTTCTAGCTCTAAATGAGCTTATAAGTAGTCCTACAGAGGGCATAAGCCACATTAGGCTTATAAAAATAATAACAATATGAAGTAAGGGACGTGAAAATAATTTTGCAATTTTCTTATTCATCTTAAAGCCTCCTGTTCCCTGAATCTACGGATATTAACTATCATTACAGGGATAATAGCTACTAATAGAATCACTGCAATGGCACTTGCATGTCCGAAATTCCGAAAGTGAAACATTTCTTTAAACATCCTGTTAGCAACAACTTCAGTTCCAAATTCACCATTTGTCATGACATAAACTATGTCAAAAACCTTGAGAACATTTATTATCATTGTTGTAATGACAACTGCAATTGTAGGTTTCATCACTGGGAGAATGATACGCCAAAAAACCTGTAACTCATTAGCTCCATCTACACGTGCTGCTTCTAAAAGTTCTTTTGGTATTCCTTTATATGCTGCTGATAGGATAACCATACAGAAACCTACCCATATCCAAACACCAGCAAAGATAAGTGCAAAGTTATTTACTGTCTTATTGATGAGCCATCCAACTGGTTCTAAATTAAAAGCCTTACTTAAAACTGCATTTAAGATTCCGATTTGAGGTGAGCCTGCAGGTCTATAGGCATATATAAATTTCCAAATAACACCAGCACCTACAAAAGATATAGCCATTGGCAAGAAGATTATAGATTTTGCTACAGATTCATATCGGACACGATCAAGAAGAATTGCAAGAATCAAGCCCAACGATACTGTAAAAGCTGTGAATACGACTAACCAGATAAGATTGTTTCTAAATGCATAGAGCATGTTCTTATTAGTAAAAGCGAATATATAATTACTAAATCCAACAAATAATTCTGATTTTCTATCTAAAAAGCTTAAAAATAATGTATTAACAGCTGGATAGACTAAAAAAAATGCTAATATCAATAATGTTGGTATTATATAAAGCCACGCCCATATGTTTGTCTTCTTCATGATAATTTTTCCTTTAAAACAAACTATTTATATCTTTAATAAGATGATTAAGGCAATCCACAATTAAGTGGATTGCCTTAACATAGTTCATAGTATCAGTACTTATTTGTAAGCCTCAACAGAACTGGCTTCAATGTCTCCGAGAATAGTATCTAGATCTTCACCACCAACATAATCCAAAGTTCCTGACCAGAAGGATCCAGCACCAACAGCTGCAGGCATAAGGTCTGAAGCATCAAAGCGGAAGACCTCAGCTTTTACTACCATATCTGCCATCTTTTTAGTAAGTTCATCAGGATAGGAATCAAGATTAACTTCTTTACTAGGTGAGATGAATCCACCTGCAGAAGCCCATATTTCCTGAGGTTGAGCGGAAGCAAGATATTTCATTAGTTCACGAGCTTCTGGTGTATCATTAAACATAACAATCAAGTCAGCTCCACCCAAAACCGGTGTTCCATATGCTGGATCGATTGGTGGAAATGGGAAGAAGTCATAATCAGTTACGGCTTCAACTCCTTCTGGGAAAAAGCCAGTAATAAAGCTTGCTTGACGGTGCATGTAAGCTCCAGGAGGATCTGTGAATAGTGAAGCTGGTGCATCTCCAAAGAAACTAGTAAGTGTTCCTGTAGTACCGCCATATTGATAATCCTCTTTACCAACTATTTCACCAAATGTCTCCCAGGCAGTTTTAACTGCTGGATCTGTCCATGGAATTTCATGGCTAACCCATTTGTCATATACATCTGGTCCGGCTGTTCTAAGCATGATATCCTCGATCCAGTCTGTAGCAGGCCATCCACTTGCAGCTCCGCTTTCAAAACCTATTGCCCAGGGAGTTTTACCATCAGAAACAATTTTATCAGAAAGAGCTATTAATTCATCCCATGTTGTTGGAATATTATACCCTCCATCTGCAAAGGCTGTGGGATTGTACCAGATAAGACTCTTATTAGCTACCTTATAGAAGATTCCGTATAGAGTACCATCATAACTTGCTAAATCTAACCAGGCTTTTGCATAATTCGTATTTAATTTGTCCATATCCATGAATTTACTAATGTCAATAAGATTACCATCTTCGGCTAACTCATACATCTGACCTGGGTTTGGTAATATTGCCAAGTCTGGTGGATTTCCTGCTTCAACTCTTGTGGTGAGAACAGCTGCTAAATCTCGCGTACCCTCAAATGCCATACCAATACCTGTTTCATCTGTGAATGGGAATACTGCTTCCTGGAAGTTGGTCAGCTCATCGCCTCCCCACACACCAAGAACAGTCACAGCTCCTTTAGGCTTCTCTTCAGGAGCTGGGGCACAAGACATTGTAAATGTCATCAACGATATCAACATTATTATTGGTATTAATACCTTTTTTCTCATTTTCCCTCCTTAATTTTATTTTACAATACCAATTAATAGAGATTTATTTAAATTCTATATAATCACCTCCCATTTTTAAAATGATAAAATTTATTATTTTATAATTATTTTGATTTATTTATTTTATAATTTTTTTAATAATGAAATTTTTTACATTATTGAATTAAAATATTAAATTTTAAAAATTGAGTTTTAAATTTATTTTGAATTATAACCACATGATTTTCTTATAACTAAATGTGTTTCCAGGATAAATTTTTTATTATTGTTTTCATTACTTTCGATATTATCTATGAGAAGGTTAGCTGCATTTTTTCCAATCTCAAATCCAGGTAAATTAATAGTTGTGAGAGGAGGGTCAACATATTCTGATAGATTCACATTATCAAATCCTACTAATGCAATATCTTGTGGTATTTTAATACCCCTTTTCTTTAATGCATCCATTACACCAAAAGCTACCACATCAGAGGCTACAAAAACTGCAGTTGGCAATTTTTTAATAGACAACAGTTTCTGCATGGCATCAAAACCACTTTGTGGTGTGAAATTTCCTATGCCTACAAGCTTTTCATCATAAGTTATAGAATTTTTTTGTAAAGCCTTCTTATATCCGAGTAATCTTAATTCACTTGCTGTGTAATTAAGTGGAGCATTGGTAATAATAGCAATCCTTTTGTGACCATGAGATATTAGATGTTGTACCGCCTTTTTTGCTGCCTTTACATTATCTATGTCGGAACAACTAAAACTATCATCATTTATCTGACCCATTAATACAATTGGGAAATCTTCTTCTTTTAGTTTGTAAAGTTCCTCATCATCTGATCGGGGACCTGAAAGAATTATTCCATCTATTCTCTTTTCTCTAACCATATGATAATAAGTATCTTTCTTAGTTACTTCTTCAATATATTGGAGAAGAATCTTATAACCTCTTTTTTGTGCAACTGTGCTTACACCTAAAATGACTCGGGGGAGAAAGGCATCAGAAAATACACTTTCTAATTGTTGACATAAAATTAAACCTATTGTTTTTGTCTTGTTTTTAACAAGGCTTGTAGCTATTGCGTGGGGATAGTAATCTAGCTCTTTAGCGATGTCTAAAACTTTTTGACGAGTACCTTCAGATATTTTTACATCTGTCCGATTATTTAGAACAAAGGAAACTGTAGTCCTGGATACACCTGCTAATTTAGCAATATCTTTTGTAGTAGGGTATTTCTTCATAATTAAAAATATACGAATTAAATATTAACACATTTAAAAATCAATGAATTAAATATTAACACGTGTTAATTATATAATATAAAATATTTTTATGTCAATTTAATTAAACTTTTATGAAATAGATCTATTATTATTTTTACTTTATTTCGCATAGAATTTTATATAGAATTTTTAAAAATAAAAAGAATTAGAATTTTTTAAATATCAATAGGATTTGAAAATCATATTTATTTTATAAGACAATTTGAATATTAAAGCTAATGTAACTATATTGATTTATAATAAGAAAAGAAATTAATAAAATGAATACTTAGAATAAAAATAATATAAGATTTTTATATGTTTTTTGTTTAATTAGCACACATTATGAAAAAAGATTTATATAAGTTAACTTTCAAAAAATTTAATAATTTGATAAAATACACTGTTTTTATTTTTCTTGTGATATTGATTTGTTTTAGTTTAACTGGTTGTGAGAGTTTCAAAAAAGCTTTAGAAGGTCCAAAACCAGAACCAGTTGTAGATAATTTTTTTAAAAGTCTAATAAATAAAGATTACTCGAAAGCTTATTCTTATTTATGTGAAGAAAATAAGGAGCTATTTTCTTCAGAAGATTTTATAAAAAAAATGCAGGATTTTCAGGAAATAATTAGATATGAAATTTTGTCTTCAAATGTTGGATATAAGAATTCAAAAGTTACAGTAAATCTAACAACCCTTTCATATGATGAAGAAGAGATAAAAGAAATTGAAGTCCCATTGATAAAGGAAGAAGATGAATGGAGAATTGTTTTTTTTGATATTGAGTTTGAAAAATAATAATTTAAATATAATATTTTAAAATATAAATTTACTTTTTAATTTTTATAGTAATTAGTTTTTTCATTTTAATATAATTCATCCAATATTTTAAAAGTCATATATATTATTTGATTTTTATGGAGTTATAGTGATAAAAATACTTTTTATCGGGGATATTGTTGGAAAGCCGGGTAGGATGGCTGTAAAGGAGATACTCCCAAAACTTAAGAGCGAGAATGATATATCTCTAACAATAGCCAATGGCGAGAATTTAGCTGGTGGAATTGGTATAACACCAAGCGTTGCTCAGGAGATAAAATCTTATGGAGTTGATGTAATAACAACTGGAAATCATGTCTGGAGAAGAAAGGAAATAGAACCCTTTTTAAACATAGCAGGTTATTTATTAAGACCTGAAAACTATCCTCCAGGGAATCCAGGTAAGGGA
>JAHJRV010000165.1 GCA_018830725.1 Actinomycetota bacterium
CTGTTCTACTGTTTATGAGGATGTTGCTTTTGGTCCAATGAATTTAAGATTAAAAGAAGTGGAAATAGAAAGAAGAGTAAATGATGCTCTTTTAAAAGTAGAGATGAATGGATACGAAAATCACAATGCTTTTCACCTTAGTTATGGTCAAAAAAAGAGAGTAGCAATTGCTACTATTTTATCTATGAATCCTGATATTATTGCTATAGATGAACCCAGTAGTAATTTAGATCATAATTCTCAATTAAGGCTTACAAAGATACTTATTTCCTTATTAAAAACAAAATTAATTGTTACTCATGATATACCCTATACAGCCTTATTATGTGATAGAGTAATTATTATAGATAGTGGGAAGATAGTTGCAGATGGGTTACTTTTTGATATTTTATCAAAACCTGAGTTATTAGAAAGACACCGATTAGGATTTCCGCCTGGTTTTTCCATAGAAAAATTAAAAGAAGATAAAAATAAATTATTTCATTAGTTAATATTATAGGAGTAACTATTTTCAATATTTTGTTATTTTAATAAAATAATTTATAATTTATTAGGAAAGCAAAAGTTTTAGATAAGAGATAATACTGTTGTTATAATTTTTTCTCAAAATTTCTATTGAGAAATTAGATTAATAGGGAGTAATTTATGCCAATATTTGAATATAAGTGTAGAAAATGTAATAAGATTTTTGAAGAGCTTATTTTGTCATCAAATTCTACTAATAAAATCAAATGCCCAGATTGTGGGGGAATAGACTTAATAAAGTTTTTCTCTAATTTCAGCTCTTCTTCATCTGAAAAATCATCCATAGATGAATTAAGCTCAAACTCAAGTTCATCTTCATGTGGTGTATGTTCTACCAATACTTGTGGTAAATGTAAATAGGAGGTAACTTGGGAAATTGGAATAGTTTAAAAGATGTATATAACGAAGCATTGAATTGTAAAAAATGTCCACTTCATAATGGTAGAACAAACGTGGTTTTTGGTACAGGAAGTGAAAAAGCAGATATTATGTTTATTGGAGAAGCTCCTGGTTATTATGAAGATATTCAAGGCGAACCTTTTGTAGGTGCCGCAGGTAAACTTTTAAACAAATTACTCAACTCAGCAGAACTTAAAAGAGAACAAGTCTATATTGCAAATATTATAAAATGCAGACCACCAAAAAACAGAGACCCTTTAGCTGAAGAAATAGATATCTGTAAAGATTATCTTTATGCTCAAATTGATTTTATAAATCCGCAATTAATTTGTACTTTAGGAAATTTTGCTACTAAATTAATTCTAAAAAAGAATGTTGGAATAACCAGTGTTAGAGGGAAGTTATTCAAAGTGGGAGGTAGGTTAGTACTTCCCATTTATCACCCTGCAGCAGCGCTTTATACTCCCTCGTATCTGCCTTCATTAGAAGAGGATTTTATTACTATGAAAAAGGTTATTGAAAAGGAGATCAAAATTCATATTGAAGATGAGATGGAAAGTAAAGAACAATTAGGTCTCTTTTAAGCAATTTCACTCAAAAGAATCCCCTTTTTAAAAAATTATTTTCAAATAATTCTCACAAGATTTGTTTATAATTCATTCATCATTTTTTTGAGATTGATTGAGATAATAGTATAATTGGTAAAACTTTTAGCATAAATGAATCTCTTCATTACCTCTATGTTTAATCATTTTTATTAAATAATAGTAAAATAGTAATAAAAAGGGAAATCTAAATAATATTTTTAAAATGGATATATTCAAAAAAAATTTTATAATAACAACATCTGAGCAAGAAACTTTAAATTTAGCTGAAAAAATAGCTATATTAATAAAGCCTGGAGATGTTATCAGCATAAGCGGAGAACTGGGTACAGGAAAAACCTGTTTTGTAAAGGGTTTAGCAAAGGGATTGGGTATTTCTCAGATTATAACAAGCCCAAGTTTTATAATTTTAAAGATTTATCATAATAAAATACCACTTTATCATTTCGATGTTTATAGATTGGATAAACCATTTCAACTTGAGGATATAGGATTTAACCAGTTTCAATATGCTGACGGGGTGACAGTTATAGAGTGGGGAAATAAGATGAAAGAATTATTAGCCTTTGACCATCTTCAGGTAAATTTTGATTATTATGAGAATAAAAAAAGAAAAATAAAA
>JAHJRV010000166.1 GCA_018830725.1 Actinomycetota bacterium
CGATATTAGGCCTGGACCAAAGCACACTTGGAAAGGAAATAAGTGAATTGGATATTGAATATGTACTAAAATTAATAGCAAATAACGGCTTTCCCTTAGTGCTTTCTGTATATTTAGTATGGAAATTAGAGTTTTTTATTAATGAAATAATCAAAAATCAAAAGGAATTTTCCCAGAATGTTACCACTGAAATCAAAGAAATCAAGCAGGCAATCAATGAATTACGGCTTGATTTTGCAAAAAATCAATGAAACCGTTGAAACATAAGGTTTTTAGCGTTTTCTCTTAGACCTTCAAATTTGGCGTATATGAGGCGTATTTAAAAAATACGATGATTCATACCAGCCACCTTAAAATAATCGCTTAAAACAAGCTTAAATTGAAGATTATTTTCGTGACCCCTGAAATACCTCGCTTTTAGCCTTCTTTTCTCTATTATCCTCACTTATACTACTATATTCCCCTATTTTCTTGCATACCTACCATATTAACAAAGAAATCCTTAGGATTTAAGGGTTTATATTTAACTACACACTATTTGGAACACTAACAGGAAGATTAATTAACTCCTTTAGTTTAAGGGCATTTTTTATTTTTTGATATTTTTTAAAAAAAGAAGGATTTTTAAATAGATTTGTAGTATAAAGAAAATAATGTGCTAAAAAATATTAATTTTAGAAGATGTAAAAATAATGAACCAATTCATTAGTAAATTATTGATACCTTATAATTCACCAATTTTTGAAATTTCCACTACTATTTCAGCAACCGCTATTGTGATTTTTTTTACACTTATTTTAATACCAATTCAACAATGCGCAAATAATTATTCGCCCTCTTTATTAAAATATTTTAGACGTGATCATGAAACGATTAGTTGTTTTTTATTACTTTCTGTCTCAATGTTATTTAATATTTATATGCTTTTTATACATACACTAAAGATAGATGCGATATTTTCTTCAATATTATTAATTTTGTCTTTCTTTTCTATTTTCCTAATGTTTTTTAAACTAACAAAAATCATGAGTCCAGTATATTATTTATTGCCAGAGATAAAGAAAGATTGTATTAGCACTATACGATATGGTCTAAAGAAGAAAAATGATATAACCCTACAACAGAAACGTAATCAAATTAATGAACAAATTAAACAAGTTTCATTGGTTCATGAAAAAATAGATCCGAAAACAGATAAATGGAAAATTCCTGATAATATTTCTGAAAAAGTTCATGAAAAAATGGCTCCGCTTAAAAGTATGGCAATCAAACTTATGAAAACTTCAGATTATGAGATATTCAATAGTACAATTTACACAATAAGGGATATCTCTATTTCATATTTACAAATTAGGCAAGATTATAAAACATTTTATGATCACTATTTATTTCTTCTTGCCGAAACTTTCAAAGATTTAATTAAGAATGCTGAAAGATATGACGATATTAACTTCAATAGAAATATCTTTAAAGCAATTAGGGATATTGCCTTAAGTACATTATCGGTGCAAGTACTTGGTAGTAAAAGTGGTTATAATTATTTAACTACAACATTATCTTCAATATTTCACGAAATCATTCGAGAAGCAGTCATAAAAATAGATTTGAATAGATCTTATGATGCAGCTAAGTATTTTGGTGAAACTGGCGAAAAACTTGCTATTGTTGGTGCTGGGCATTCAGCAAGTGATATAGCAAATCAATTAAACGAAATTGCAAAAATATGTATTAAATTAAACGATATAACTACTCTGGTTCCAATAAGAAATTCTCTTGCAGAAATTTATTATAATTTACTTCGTTATCGAAAAATATATCCAAATTATGATTTTCCATATAAAAAAATATTAGAGGTCTATAATGCAATGTTAGATATACCACTAGATTCTGGTACTGCATTAAGTATTGGAGATCCCATGTTTGGTTGGAATCCAGATTTAAGTGAAGATAGAAGTCTTAGTTCATTAATCTATATTGCATTGTATTCACCAAATATTAATAAAAAGATCTTAAAATATAATATAGAAGAAGTAGATAGGATAGTAAAATTTATATTAGATAACGAAGAGAAGGACAATATTAATACCAATAATTTCCAATTGTATTTGTATCAAATAGGTCTCTGGTTATTAGCCTTTATTGATAATAAAATTACTTCAAGAATGATTTTATTTGAATTTAAAAAGATACCTAAAGAAGAAGACAAAGAAACAGTAAAAGTTATTCTATCGAATATTATTAAATTTATTCAAAATAGATATTTTAATTCATTAAACGGAAGTAAAAAAACATTTGATGAAGAAGAGCTTTTACATTCTTTATTATCAATAATGTCTTTAGCATTGTATTTAGAATCTAAACATAAAATTGATTTTAATGATCATATTTTTCCAATACTTAAAGATTTTAATGAACAGTTAAAATCAATTGAATGTGAACTTAGCCTTACTACATACAACAACATTGAAAGATTCTGTATTTTTTTAAAAAAGATAAATCAGACAGAAATATCACAACAATTAAATAAAATATATAGTGAAAAGAAAATAAATATTAATAGGATTGACCCACTTAACAATTTTGATATTATTAAAAGACCAATTATTGCATTTGAGAATAGATTGTTTGTAGAATTTGATAAAAATATTTTAGGAAGAAATTAAGACAATCTAGAAGAATTAAATATCTAAAATATTTTATTTAAAAGAACATTGTAGCAAGAGGTTTAAAAAATGAATAATTCTTCATATTTTGGAGAATATGGAAAGATTTCGGATAATCTTTCCATAAATCAATGCATATATCGCTGTTTTAAATATATATGTAAAGAGGATCAAAAAAAATTCCTAAAAAAATTTGGAAAAAATCCTCATGATTCAGATGAAATAATGCATACATTAAGAGAATTAATTTTAGGAGCATATCTTAGTTATAGTAATCTTAA
>JAHJRV010000167.1 GCA_018830725.1 Actinomycetota bacterium
AAAGAGAATTTAATATTTAATGAATTTGAAGAGGGTTATAAAAAATACATAGTTGAAGATGATTGGGGTTGGTTTCAAAGAAGTAGGGTTTATAATATTGAATTTAAAAATATAAAAAAGAATGATAAAAATTATTCATCTGAGGTTTTAGTTCAAAGGGTTTATGAAGATCCTAATTTAGCAATTAATTATAGCGACATTATAACTATTAATTTTATAAAAGAAAATAACAGATTTTATATAGAAGATTTCACTTTAAAAGAGATAAAAGAGAAATAATTTTTAAAATATTTTTGAATTTTCTTGACATATTTAGTATTTTATGTATAATTAAGAATATAAGTTATTTTTTAAAGTTTTTTTAAGTCAATTATATAAGTATTTGACACTCTCTCAAAGAAAGATAATTGCACCATTAAAGGTTAAAAAAACTAAGAGAGTCAAATAAAATAGAGCTTTATGAAAATAACCTCTGTTTTTAAGATGTGATCCTTTAATTTTTCACTGGAGACTTGAGAATATCAACACTCTGGATAAGGAAAAATTTAAAAGGTAAACATAAAAAAAAGATTTTGAGATCATCAGATGAGATCATCAGAATCTTTAGTAAAAAGGGAATCTGACACTCCTTTTTAAGAGTATATTAGTAAGGAGTGTTTTTGGCATTTCAAAATATTAATTAAAAGACCTGATAAATAGAGCTATGGGGTGAGAAACATTTCTTATAAAATTAGCTAAAGAAAAGCCCCAAAGCTCCTTTTTTAAAAAAAATAAATTAATAAAGGCAGGGGATTAGATTCTCTTGCCTTTTTCAATTTAAAGGAGGTAAAAAAGTGAAAGGATTTAAACTTTATATATGAATAACAAAAATAATGTAAAATATTAATAAAATGGAAAATATAAAAGAAAAAGAGGGAAAAATGAATATAAATAAAATCAAGAATAAAATTATTCCGGTATTGAAAAGATATCAAGTTAAAAGAGCAGCTTTTTTCGGTTCAATTGTAAGAGGTGATTATAATAAAGATAGTGATATAGATATTTTGGTAGAACTTCCAGAAAATGCTAGTCTTCTTGAACTCGCTGGTTTAAAGATAGAACTTGAGGAGATGTTGGATAGAAAAGTTGATGTTTTAACCTATAACTCTTTACACCATCTTCTTAAAGAAAGAATATTAAGTGAGCAGGAGGCAGTAGTATTATGAAAAAAGATTATAGAATTTTAATAGAGCATATTTTAGAATGCATAAATCTTATTGAAAAATATATAGGGAATATTACAGAAGAAGATTTTTTTAATAATGATTAATTACAAGATGCTGTAATAAGAAGGATTGAAATAATTGGTGAAGCTGTTAAAAATATTCCTGAAGATTTAAAGAGAAAATATCCCGATATTCCCTGGAAGAGAATTTCTGGAATGAGGGATGTTATAGTTCATGACTATTTTAAGGTAGATTTAAATTTAACATGGCAAGTTGCTAAAGTAAGAATAAAAGAATTAAAGGAACAAATAAACAAAATTAAGTAAATTATAATTAACAATAATAATATTTTTTAAAGGAGCAGACTATAAAAACTGCTCCTATTTTTATTTATATTAAAAGGCAAGGGATTTTTTCTCTTGCCTTCTTTCTTATTATATAATTATAAAAGCAAATTTTAAATATGGGAGAATAGGAAATGAATAAAGAAGAAATTAAAAAAATCATAAATGAACACAAAAATATTTTAAAAAAATATAAAGTTAAATCTATTGCTCTATTTGGTTCGTTTGTAAGAAATGAGCAAAAAGGAGATAGTGATATTGATTTTCTTATAGTCTTTAACAAGGGAACTACTCTTTTTGATATTGTTGACCTTCAATACAATCTTTCAAAAATACTAAAGAAAAAAGTAAGTATTGTATCAAAAGGAGGATTAAGTAAATATATTGGACCACATATTTTAAAGGAGGCTGAAACTATTGGAGAGGGATTTTAAGGCATACCTAAACCATATTCTTGATTCTATAATCTTGATAGAAGAATATACTGCGCGTCACTCTTTTGAAGATTTTAAGAAAGATAGAAAAACAATAGATGCAGTTATAAGAAATTTTGAAATAATGGGAGAAGCAAGTAGCGTACTACCAAAATATTTAAGGGAAAAATATTAAACAGAACTTACCTGAACTAAAAAAGCAAATAAAATTTATTTTGGAGAGAGAAAATTAAGATTTGAAAAAATTTTATTAAGTTTTATAGGAGCAGACTAAAAACTGCTCCTTTTTGTTTCTCAGTGGGTGGGTGCTAAATTAAGTTCATAGTGAGCGTTATAGATTTATAGCATTCACTATTTTATATATATAAAATAAAAGATTTGACATCAATATTTTAATTGTAGTATTATTTATATCATTATCAATATGATAAATAATAGGAGGAAAAATATGTGGAATTATAACATTAGTCTAATAAATGCTTTTAAAGAACAAAATAAATCAAAAACTAAAAAACCAATAACTATAACAATTGATCCTGATCTGATTCAAGTTGTAAATGAAATAAAAAATGAATATAAAAATTTAAAGTCTAGAAGTTCAACTATTGCATTCATAATAAAGAGTTTTTATGAAATTAGTAAGTTAGAAAAGCTGAAGGTAGAAACTGTAAAGTATTATAAATCTCTTACAGAGAAAGAAATTAAAGAAGATAAAGAGTGGGCAGAATTTTCAACTAAACAGGCTGAAAAGGTTTGGGGTCAAAATGAATGAAAGAAATTTTCCTGAACAAAGAAGAATTTATTTGGCTAGAGTAGGAGAAAAGAAAAGACCTGTTTTGGTAGTATCGATTAATGAAAGGAATAAATATGCAAATGATGTTATTGTTGTTCCTATCTCAACTACAATTAGAGAAGCACCGACACATGTGAAATTATACCCAAGTAAAAGTGGTTTAAGAGAACCATCAACAGTTAAATGTGAACAAATAACAACTATTAAAAAAGATGAATTAATTGGTGATCCTGTAGGTAGAATTGGTACGCCAGATTTTTCAGAGATACAAAAAGGAATTTTAAGAGCTATCGGTATTTCAGTTAATTAAATTAATTTAAAAAATATAATTATTAAAGGAGCGGACTTTAAAAACTGCTTCTATTTTTATATAAAAACCTGAAAATAGTTTAAATAGAAGGTATGTTTTTATTAAACTATTTAAACTGTTTAAATAGTTTAATATTTTATCTATTAATTTTTAAACCTTTTTGATAGAAAAAATTTATCAATAAATTAAATTCTAAGATTAGAAATTAACATCTTGACATTTTTACATTTTTACTATATATTATATTTGGTGATGTAAAATGAAGAAAATGACAATATATTTATCTGATGATCTACATAAAAAGATAAAAATAGTTTCAGCACTTGAAGATAAAAGCATGAAGGATCTAATAATCAAAGCAGTTAAAAAAGAAATAGATAAATGGGAAAAAACTAAAAGTGAAACCATATTTACTGTATTTCAAAAATAATTAAAAAATATTAAAATATTATTTAGGAGGAAAAATGAAAAAGAAAGAAGTTTATAAGTATAATCAAATTAAAATAGATAAAAAATATAGAGGAAAAGTAGTGGCATATTATAAAGGTAAAATAATAGCTTCAGGTAAAACATTAGATGAAGTAGAGAAAAAAGTAGGCGGTAAAAAAAGAAAAGTTTTTTATGGTCAAGTACCCAAAGAAGATTATATTATTGTTTAAGGTAATAGACCATTAAAAGTGCACTAACTTTGTTCTTTAACAATCAAAATACGTCTATAATAAGAAGAGACTTTTGTTCTTTTAAAAGGAATTTTCTTTAGTTTCTAAATAGTTGGTGTGCGAAGTTAGAATATTGGAATGTGTTTTTAAGCATAGGGTGTATGAATGAGGAAATATCTAATTTCCTTTTAATCAGGAATAAATATAACCCCCCACTTTTCAAGTCACCAATGAAGATCAATCCCTTGAGCACACTATTATCGAGGACAAGCTTGCGGTAAAATTCCTTGCCCTGTTCCCGCATTACTTCTGGTTTTTCTTCCCGTCCCATCCCAATGGTTAAGATAGGCAGACCGAAGACCTTAAGTACGTTCCATGCCACACTTCCGTCGTAGGTGATAGGAATAGAGGTCATATTCATAGCAGCAATGTGCCCTTGTTCTCTAGCTACTGGCCAGAGAGCATTAATTCTTTTATCCTCGTAGACAATGTCCAGTGTTTCTACAACATCTCCAGCTGCGTAGATGTCTTCCATGTTCGTTTGTTGATGCTCGTTAACAACAATACCATGCTGAATCTCTATACCACTATTAGTGAGGAAACTCACATTTGGACTGACACCCTTCCCAAATACAACTAATGCACATTTTCGCCTTTTACCTGACTCAAGGTAGATCTCTCCTTTGGTGATCTGGATGATTTCATCATCCTTGATAATCTCAATTCCTTTCTTCACCAATACCTTCTCCACAATAGTAGATGCAGGGAAATCAAGGATTTGGGAGAGAACACGTTTAGATCTAATCACAAAGGTAACATTCATCCCCAGTTGGTACAGTGCTTCTCCAATCCTCATGCTAACCAAACCTCCACCAGCAATGATGGCTCTTTTTCCTGTTTTCACCAATTTTTTCATTTTCTGGATATCTGATAGTTCACGTATTGTGAAGACAAATGGTAAATTTGCTCCTTTGACCTGTGGTATAACTGGAGAAGCACCACTAGCAATGAGGAGTTTATCAAAAGCAAAAACTTCACCTGTGGAAACAGTCACCTCTCTTCTCTGTGAGTCAATTCCTATTACTTCTTTACCTTTTAGAAATTTAGCCCCTGCAGGCTCAGGTAGAAAGATATTTTCCTCTTCAACTGCACCAGAGAGGAGGTAGGGTAGAAGAATCCTTGAGTAGAGTTGTGTTTTTTCTTTTTCAAGGATGGTTATTTGGCCAGTAGGGTGAATCTTGTGAAGTGTTTCTGCAGTGGCTAAACCAGCAGCACTGGCACCAATTATCAAATATTTCAACTTCAAATCTCCTTTTTATGATAGCCCTAATTTTTTCCTTTTCTTTTCAATATGGTCAATAATCAGTTGAGCTCCCTTTTCTGGATCCGGTTCAACTGCAAATGTAGCCCCGACTACGCCCTCTATGTCTTTGGTTAATAAAGTAGTAACTGCTGAACTTCCAAGAACAGGAGGTACAGTACCCAGAACTGTAAATATTCCTGAACTAAGAACATATACACCAATACTGACTGCCTTTTCTGACATCCATTCAGGAGCAGAACCGGCCACAGGCAAATCACTAATATCTACTTTTAAAGTATTGGCTATTGCAGATAATAGAACCAGAATGCGGCTAATATCAACACAAGAACCCATATGAAGCACAGGTGGAACACCAAGGGCTTTACAGATTTCTTTAAGTCCATCCCCCGCAAGTTCTGCTGCCTCTGGAAGCATCAAACCTGCCTTTGCTGTGGCAATGGCATTACAGCCAGTGGTAACAACTAATATGTTATTTTTTATCAACTTCTTAACTAGTTCTATATGACCATAGTCATGAGGAATTTTGGGATTATTACATCCAACCACACCTGCTGCTCCACGAATTTTACCAGCAACAATGGCATCAATTAAGGGTTGGGGAGTGCCACCAAGGGCCTTTAGAATTGCCTCAACAGAGAAGCCAGCAACTAATTTGACTGGTTTTTCAGGAATCATCACTTTTTCAGGGATTCTATTGGGGAAATTCTCAACTGCTGTTTTAACTATTTCCTTGGCTATATCTACAGCTTTATGTTCATCAAATTCAATATGTTCAGCTCCAGGAAATTTTGCTTTTGGAGCGGTGGAAATAATCTTAGTATGATAACACTTAGCTACATCGGGCAGAGAGGGCATTATACATTGGTAATCCACAATCATCGCTTCTACGACCCCGGTGATAATGGCTAATTCCTGGGTTAAAAAGTTCCCCGCTAAGGGAATTCCTTTTCTCATTAAAAGCTCATTTCCTGTACAACACATTCCAGAAATATTTATTCCTTTTGCCCCATTTTTTTGGGCTAATTTAATCAATTCTTTATCTGAAACAGCTTTAACAATCATCTCTGAAAGGAGAGGATTATGACCATGGACAATGATGTTTACCATGTCTTCCTTTAAGACTCCCAGATTGACTGTGGATTCAACTGGTCCAGGAGTGCCAAAGAGGACATCGCTTAACTCAGTGGCAATCATTGAGCCGCCCCAACCATCGCTTAATGCTGTTCTAACTCCATGAAGTAGAATATTTATATAATCAGCATCAACTCCAATATGGGTTCTATGCATAATCTCCACAATTTCTCGGTCAATGCCTCTTGGCAAGACGCCAATTTTTTTCCAGAGTTCTTTCCTTTTTTCAGGCGCTCTTTGGATAAACTGGATTTCACCTTTTACCATTCCATATTCCTTCATTATTTCTGAGGCAAGTTCTTTGGCTAATTCTTGCTTATCTTTTCCATCCAGACTAATTTTGTACTCTTCACATAAACGATGCAATTTCTCTTCATCCTTGATTTCATATCCCTGAGTCTCTCCCATGGCTGTATGTTCTAAAGTTTCCACAATATCTCTACCATGATCAGAATGAGATGCGGCTCCTCCAGCAATCATTCTTGCTATATTACGGGCAACAATTGTATCTGCAGTTGCGCCACAAATTCCCTTTTGAGGAGCATCTCCAAAGGGGTCAATTTTACAAGGACCCATATTACAGTTGCGGCAGCAGATACCTAACAGCCCAAAACCGCATTGGGGTTGCTGATCTTCAAACCGATCCCAGACAATTTCGATTTTTTCTTCTTTTGCTTTTTCTATAAGCTTCTGAGCCGAAATATCAATTGTTTTCAGTTCTATATCTTTCATCTTTCCATCCTTTCTTTAATCTGAAATAAACTTTTCCCCATATCTCGCCACATCTTAATAGAAACAGGGATTTTTTCAAATGGTTCTTCTTTCATAGTTGCGTAGATTAAATCTGCAACCTTTTTTCTCTCAAGTTTGGTTATTTCTTCAACTTCCTTATACTGTAAAGCCTTAGTTGGACAAGCTTCAACACAGGCAGGTAATCTATCTTCTTTTTTTCGGTCTATACAACCATCACATTTTAGTGCCTTTTGATCTTGTCTTTCAACTTGAATAATTGAAAAGGGACAGACAATAAGACACATCCAGCACTTGATACATCTATATGAATCGATTAAGATAGTTCCATTTTCTATATTTATTGCCCCAGCAGGACATATATCAAGACAGGGAGCTGGATCACAGTGCCTACAATGAACAGGAAAAGTTGTGAAGTTTGGACCTAAACCAACTTCAATTCTTTTTTGAGGAGAAGGCGTCTCGAAAATAGAATAAAAAATGTTTTTTGTTTCAGAATGTTCCACAGCACAGGCAATCTCACAGGATTTACAACCAACACATTTTTCTGGATAAACAAACATAACTTTCATTTCTTCCTCTTAATCTTAAAGTCATTTTACATTTATATATTTTATAACATTAATTGAAATAAGTAAATTTTTCGTAACTTTTCCAGATTTAAATCCTATCTGTTGTTACAATAACAAAATGTTAAAGATTATTACTAAATTAAAATGTTAAATTTTTATTTTTATCATAGAATAATTAGCCCCCTCCAACTGGCCAGAGGAGGATAACTTCGTCTCCATCTTTCAACTTGACATCGCTTTTACAGAACTTCATATTTACCAATATCATAATTGGCATTTTTCTGATCTTCTCTGGAAATCCTAAAAGATTCAGTAATTTGTTAACCACAGTTCCTTCTTGTAAATCCCACTGACTTTTTGGTTTTTTAACATATTGCTGAAGTGGACCTACAACTTTTACTTTAACCTTCATTTTTTTCTATTAGATTTATTAACTGATATCTCATGTCAAGACCTGACACCTTTTATTATTAAGCACGTTTTCCCCCATGTGGATAAGACTTTAAAGACCAAAGTGGCGGACCATCCCACTCCTGGTATGGACTATGAACTTCAAGTTCGTCAGCTACATATTTCAAACCCAAGATCTCCAATATTTCTCGTGTTGGGATGCCAGATTTCAGGTCATAACCATGCACTCGGTAGTAATCAGTAAGCATTTCATAGTGTTTTTTTACTTCCTCTTCGCCTTGAGGAGTTTTTTTAACTTCTGGTTTCTGTGGAAGCCAATCATGTTTTTTGGTTATACCCTGTCTGACATTGAAAGCTCTTTCAAGGGTATAGATCCTATCCGCTATCTCCTCTAACTTTGCGGCATCAAAATCAAAGCCAGTTGCTAACGTTAACAATTTTGCTAAACCATCAAATAGAGGGTACTTCCAGACTAATGGCACAGCACAGACCCAACTATTTACTGCACCTTTACAACGCCCAATAGCATCTGTAAGTGTTGTA
>JAHJRV010000168.1 GCA_018830725.1 Actinomycetota bacterium
AGATATTAAGTGGAGAAGACCTTATATATGAAGAAAGAATCCCGGGTATTAAAAAGATGATAAAAAATTACTTGCTCAGTCGCTTCTCAAAAATAGATGAGAATATATTAGCGGTAGAACAGCTTTTTAATTTAAAAATAAATAATTATATTATCAGGGGATTTATGGATAGAATTCAGAAAGTAGATAACGGATTTTATGAGATAGTTGATTTTAAAAGTGGTAAAAAGCCTGCTGATCTTAATTTAAATGAAAACCTCCAATTAAGAATATATTCATTAGCTCTTAGCGAATTATATAAAATATCTCCAGAAAAGATTAAATGCACTTTATTTTTCTTAGGGGATGGAATTGAGAAATCAATCATATATTTAAAGAAGGAACTTTTAAAAACAAAAAGGGAAATTAAAAGACTCATCAAAAATATAGAGAAATCAAAATTTATTGCGAATCCAAGTCCTCAAAACTGTGCAAAATGTGATTTTTACAGTGTCTGTAAAGACCACTATACAAAATACTAATAAACACACATTTTCTTTTATAATTTCTCCTTCCTTTTGTGTTATAATTTCACAAAAATTTATTGATAAAAATCTTTATGTTAAATATGAAAAAAAATGATAAAAAAATATCAGAAAAGTAGTCCTAAATTTGGAAAAGAAATTTATATATCGCCTGATGCAAAAGTGATTGGCAAAGTTAAGATAGGTGAAAATGTAAGTATATGGCCAGGTGCTATAGTAAGGGGAGATATAAATAAAATAATAATTGGTAATTATTCAAATATTCAGGATAATTGTGTATTGCATGTTGATCCAAAATATCCTTTAAAAATTGGCAATTATGTAACAATTGGTCATGGTGCAATTTTGCATGGATGTGAGATTGAAGACTATGTTCTAATAGGTATAAATGCAACTATTTTAGATGGAGCCAAAATAGGAAAATGTTCAATTATTGGAGCAGGTTCTGTTATTCCTGAAAAAAAGGAAATACCACCATATAGCTTAGTTGTGGGTGTACCAGGTAGAATTATAAAAAAGTTGACAGAAGAGAGTGGGAAGAGATTAAAGGAGTACGCACTGCATTATTGGGAAATAGCAAAGAATTATAAAAAGTAAAAAATATTAGCTTTAATTACTACATTTAATTATTTAATAAGAGGATGTTATGAGTATAAAAATTGCAGTTATTGATAGTATGGGTGGTAGTATTGGAAATCAAATAATAACTCAATTAAGGCAGAATTTTGGTCAAGAATTAGAAATATTTGCTTTAGGAACTAATGCTATTGCTACAAGCAATATGCTAAAAGCAAAAGCTAATAGAGGGGCAACAGGGGAGAATGCTATAAAAGTAACTATTGAAGAAATGGATTTAATATTCGCTTCCATATCGGTAATAATTGCAAATTCTATGATGGGTGAAATTACTCCTACAATAGCTGAATCTATAAGAAAATTTAGTAAGAAAAAAATATTTATTCCGCTTTGCAATCCACCTTTGGATATATTAGGGGTTGAGAAAAAACCACTTCCGCAGCTTATTGATGAAGGTATAAAGATAATAAAAGAGATGATTGATAAAAATGAATGAATTATTACCCTGGTATTTTAATTTTTTTTATAAAGATATAAAAAATAATGTTATGCTTTCTTGTAAAGAAAATAAAACATAAATTAAAATATAAAAATTAGATTATATGTTGTATGTCATATAAAAAATACTTTTAACATAATTTCAAAAGTAAATTTAAACAAACAGGAGATTTAGGTGTGTGAGACAAAAGTATTTATAGAAAAGAATGGGAAAAAGGAAGAAATATTTGAGAATGTAATTAATATCCAGAGTGAAGAAGATGGCTTACTTATAAAGGACCTTTTTGGTGAACAGAAATTAGTCAAAGCCAATATTAAATATATTGATTTTATGAAACATGAGATGGTGCTCACTGAGACGGAAAATGATGAGTAATTTAAACATCTGGATGTTTTCAATAAAAAGTAAAAAATATCTTACAGTTACAATGTAAAAATACCATCATTGAATTAATAGTTGAATTTGATTATATATAAATTATATGTTAGTATTTAAAACTAAATTAGAAAAAGACTTTCTAAAAATATAAATTTTTTTTAATTAACTTAATTTTAAATTTAAATATCTTTTGATAATAGGACCACGACG
>JAHJRV010000169.1 GCA_018830725.1 Actinomycetota bacterium
GGTGATGCTAAAACTTTCTCTTCCTCTCTCCTTTTTATTTCAATTTTTTCTTCACCTTTTTCTTTAATCATTCCCTTGATAATTTCCTCTGATATCTTTTCATCTTTTTCACCTATATATGCAATTACTTCTGTAACTGGAATCTCTTCTCCCTCTTTTGCCAATATCTTTTTTAAATATCCATTGTGGAATGACTCAACTTCAATAGTTACTTTATCAGTCATAACTTCAAGTAGGGGTTCACCCTTTTCTACATAATCTCCTTCCTTCTTCAACCATATTTCTATTAAACCCTTTTCCATAGTCATTCCTAACTTTGGCATTATAACTTCATACATTTAATATCCCCTTTTAGAATAATAAAAAAATATTATGTAAAATAAATGATTTATTTACCAGCTAATTCTTTTGCTGCATTTATAATATCTTCAACTTGAGGAACAGCATGCCTTTCAAGATTTCTGTTATACGGTATTGGAATATCTAAACCACCCAATCTTTTTATTGGAGCATCTAAATAATCAAATGCTTCACTTTCAGAAATCATTGCAGCGATTTCAGCACCAAATCCACCTGTTTTACATGCTTCATGAATAGCTATTGCTCTACCTGTTTTTTTAACGGATTCGATTATTGTTTTTTTATCATAAGGCTTTAATGTTCTTGGATCCACTATTTCAACACTTATTCCATCCTTTTCCAATTCTTTTGATGCAGAAATTGCTCTTTGAACCATTATTGAAGTAGCGACAATTGTTAAATCCTCACCTTTTCTTTTTATATCTGCTACTCCTAATGGAATCTCATATTCTTCTTCAGGAACTTCCCCAGTTGTTTTATAAAGTAACTTATGTTCAATAAAAATTATAGGATTATTATCTCTTATTGAAGAAATTAATAGCCCTTTTGCATCATATGGAGTACTCGGCATTACAACTTTTAATCCAGGAACATGTATAAACCAGGCTTCTAAACTCTGGGAGTGTTGTGCTGCAGCTCCAGTTCCTGATCCTGCAGGAGTTCTTACTACCATGGGAACTTTTGCTTTTCCACCAAACATGAACTTTATCTTTGCAGCTTGATTTACTATCTGCTCCATTGCTATAGTAGTAAAATCCATGAACATTATTTCAGCTACAGGTCTCATTCCAGTTATAGCAGCACCTAAAGCAGCACCAGCAATTGCTGCTTCAGAAATAGGTGTATCTCTTACTCTTTCTTCTCCAAATTCATCTAATAATCCATATGTCACTCCAAATGCACCTCCATAAATCCCGAGATCCTCACCAATTAGAAAAACATTTTTATCTCTTCTCATCTCTTGACGAAGTGCTTCCCTTATCGCCTCTGCATATGTTATCTCTCTCATTATGAATTTACTCCCTTAAATATTTCTTAATCAAGACAAATATTTTAATTAAATAAAATTGTTGAAAACATTTTTATGAATAAACGCCATCAAAGATTTCTTCAACAGACGGTTCTGGACTGTTCTTTGCAAAATCCACTGCTTTTTCTATAATATTTTTTGCATTTTCTTCTATGATTTTTATCTCTTCATTTGTGATAATTTTTTCAGCAATTAGTTTTTCCTTAAATCTTTTTATAGGACATTTCATCTTCCAGAATTTTATCTCTTCTTTTGAACGGTAAAGATTTTGATCACTTTTTGAATGACCCTTCCATCTATAAGTTTTACACTCTATCAGTGAAGGACCTTTTCCTTTTCTTGCTCTTTCTACAGCTTTTAATACAACTTTATATACTGCCAACACATCATTACCATCCACTACTTCTCCAGGAAAGCCATAAGAACCAGCTCTTTTCGCTATATTCTCTATCGCAAAAGCTTTTTCCACAGACATAGACATGCCATACATATTGTTTTCACAAAGAAATATTACTGGAAGTTTCCAAATAGCTGCCAGATTTAATGACTCATGAAAAGCCCCCTGATTTGCTGCTCCATCACCAAAAAAACATATGACAACTTGTCCAGTTTTCCTCATCTTTATACTTAAACCAACTCCTGATGCAATTGGTATTCCTCCCCCAACAACTCCAGTTGCTCCCAAATTACCCTTCTCAACATCTGCTATATGCATAGAACCACCCCTTCCTCTGCAATAACCTGTCTCTTTCCCCAAAAATTCAGCCATCATAAGATTAATGTCAGCACCTTTAGCAATACAATGTCCATGGCCTCTATGTGTACTAAGTATATAATCATCAGGTTTTAATGTGGAAATTGCTCCTACTGCCACTGCTTCCTGTCCAATTGAGAGGTGCATAGTACCATGAACAAGACCAAGAGCAAAAAGATAATCAACCTTTTCTTCAAAAAATCTGATTTTATACATCTTGATAAGCATGTCTATTAGCTTTTCAGGAGTAAATTTCATTTAAATCTCCAATTTTTAAAATATCATTTAATTTTAA
>JAHJRV010000170.1 GCA_018830725.1 Actinomycetota bacterium
ACAATCCTCAGCACGACAGGACAAAACTGTTCCTAAGCCAGATACTACACTAATTCCCTATAAATTATCTTGACACAAAAAGGTCATCTTCATATACTCCCTCGACCCAAGAGCGACCTCGGGGTGCACCTGAAGAAACCCGGTAAATCCGGTTTGTTGCAAAGCAAGCCTGACAGGTTGGCCGATGTCGGACGCAAACTCTGGAACAATCGGCCCATTGAAATCAAATTAAACGCACAGCGGTCACTATGGCGTCGAACCATCGAAATACCTTCGCTCAGGGAAGGCTCAGGATTAACGGAGGGGGAGGGATTGCATGAACGGTTTTTTTAAGAAAATTCCTGAACAGGCAGTCAGAATCATTGTTCTTTTTGCGGTCTTGGCTCTGGTGTTGTTTGTGGTGTGGCAATTCATCCTCCCCCCCGAGCTGAAAGAACCGGAATTGCAGAAAAACGCTGCCATGGAGAGGGAAGCGAATAGGGAAGTCAAGTATGCCGGGTCGCAGATTTGCTCGCAATGTCACGAGAAGGAACCGGAAATGAAGAAAAGTGGCTACCACCGGGATCTGTCCTGTGAGTCCTGCCACGACGCCGCGCAAAAACACGTGGACAATCCAACGGATGTAAAGCCTACTTCACCGAAAAAGCGCGATTACTGTTCCTACTGCCATAACTACAATTCCTCAAGACCGACCGGCTTTCCTCAGATCAACCCGGATACGCATAACCTGCGGAAGCCCTGCATAACGTGCCACAATCCGCATAACCCCAAACCGCCGAAAACGCCTCGATCCTGCAACGCCTGTCATGCGCAGATCGAAAGGACCAAAATAACCTCTTATCATGCGCTGCTGGAATGCACGGTCTGCCACAGCACGCCGGAAAAACACAAGATAGAGCCGCGGGTAGTGATGCCGACGAAACCGGATAAGCGGGAATTCTGCGGAAAGTGCCATGCGAAAGGCGCCGGCGGCAAGGGAATCCCGACTGTTGATATGGCCACCCACGGAGAAAAATATGTTTGCTGGCAGTGCCATTATCCGCATATGTTAGGAGGTATCTAATGGATCGACGAGACTTCTTGAAACATCTTTGCTTGTTTATTTCTTCCAGCGGCATCGTAGGAGGCCTGTCTCCGGCCGCCTGGGCAAAAATTATTCATAAAGACTATGATCCCGCCAAACATTACTACGGCATGGGCATTGACATCGATAAGTGTATCGGCTGCGCCAGATGCATGCAGGCCTGCAAAACGGAAAACGATGTGCCCGGCTATCCCTTTTACTTCCGCACCTGGGTGGAAAGATATGTCATCAAGGTGGACAAGAGCGTGGCTGTCAACACCATCAATATGGGCTTCGATGAATCGAGAGACGTCATTTTGGAAAAGGATGTGATGCGCAGTTTTTTTGTCCCGAAACTCTGCAATCAATGTGATCACCCCCCCTGTGTGCAGGTTTGCCCGGTGGGCGCCACCTTCAAAACCGATGACGGCGTGATCCTGGTGGACGACAAACGCTGTATCGGCTGCCGGTATTGCATTCAGGCCTGTCCCTACGGGGCGCGTTACCTCCATCCGGAAACCAGGGTCGCCGATAAATGCACCTTCTGCTATCATCGCCTGGTGAGAGGCCTGCTGCCCGCCTGCGTGGAAGTCTGTCCGAAACAGGCCCGGGTCTTCGGCGACATGAAGAGTATTGCCAGTCCGCTGGGACGGTTCATCAGGATGAATAAACTGCATGTTCTCAAGCCGTCTTTGAATACGGATCCCAAAGTTTTATACGCAAATCTTGATGGTGAGGTGAACTGATATGGAAGCAGCTCAGAATTTTGCGGAACTGGCCAAACAGGTAGTGGGGTTCATATTCCCGAATGAGATCGAAATCCACTGGTCGATCCTGATCGTGGTGTATCCATACATCACCGGACTGGTAGCCGGGGCCTTCATCCTCGCCTCTCTCGTCAAGGTCTTCAATGTCAAGGAATTACAGCCCACGTACCGGTTGGCCCTGCTGACGGCGCTGGCCTTTCTCCTGATTGCTCCCCTGCCTCTGCAGCTCCATCTCGGCCAGCCGTGGCGTTCCTATGAGATTTTTCTGACCCCTAATCTGGCTTCGGCAATGGCCATGTTCGGTTTCGTTTATCTCTGGTATCTGATGGTGGTGCTTTTACTGGAAATATGGTTTGAATACCGCCGGGATATGATCGTCTGGTCCTCCGAATCGACGGGTCTGAAAAAGTGGGTGCTCAAGGTTCTTTCCCTTTTTTCCACCGATATCAGTGAAAAGGCCGTCGCCTTCGATAAGAAGACTGTAAAAATCATCACGATCATCGGCATCCCCTCGGCTTTTCTTCTCCATGGTTATGTGGGTTTTATCTTCGGTTCCGTCAAGGCCAATCCCTGGTGGAGCAGCGTGATGATGCCGGTCGTGTTTCTCTTTTCGGCCATCGTCTCGGGGATCGCCATCGTCATGTTCCTCTACATGATCATCATCCCTATTCAGGGCGGAAAAATAGATATGAAATGTCTCGACAAGGTGGCTTCCTTTCTGTTCTATGCCGTCATCGTTGACTTTTCTCTTGAAGCCCTTGATTTTATCCACCGCCTCTACGAAAGCGAAGAATCGATTAAGATCCTGTCCCAGTTGGTGAACACAAAGCTTTTTATGAGTTTGGTGGTGCTCCAGATCTTGCTGGGCATGCTGCTGCCCCTGGGCATTATGGTGGTCATCAGGGTATTCCGCCTTCAGGAAGAATTGAGGAAGCTTTTATATTTCGTCTGCGGCGTGCTCATCCAGATGGGGATCTTCAGCACCAGATGGAATGTGGTGATCGGCGGGCAACTGTTTTCGAAGAGCTTCCGGGGTTTGACGACCTACAAAATGGAATTGACCGGCATCGAAGGGTTGCTCGTTTCCCTGGCTCTATTGATCATTCCTTTCGTCATCCTGGCGATTTTAATAAAGCTTCTACCGCCCTGGAAGAAGGAGGAACTGGCAGGCGGCTAAATCAGGGTGTCAGGCGCTGAAACTAATCTTCGTCATAGTGAAAAGCGTACACTACGGCCGCCTCCTCCGGGCTGAAGGGGATCCGGAGGATCTCGTCAAAGACCTCCGATTTCGGCGCGCCGGTGGGGTGGGCGTCGAGGAGCAAACGGAGTTTTTCGAAGTTATCCATGGTTCCCCCTTTCTCAGGTATTCCGGAAGGTCTCGATCTCATGGGTCAGCCAGCGGATCCAGTCGGAAACACCATCTCCCGTCCGACAGGAGAGG
>JAHJRV010000171.1 GCA_018830725.1 Actinomycetota bacterium
AATTCTTCCACCACCTCGGTTAATTCCCGCGTTCTTTGCTCAACCCTTCTTTCTAATTCCTGTTGGGCCCGCCAGGTTGCTTCAAATAAACGGGCGTTCTCCAAGGCCTGCCCGATTGAGTGAGCCAGTATCGTAATCAGCTCCTCGTCGCCTTCGGTAATCGGAACCTCGTCGGACGTGGTGCCGACAAAAAGAAAACCGTGAGCGCCCTCTTTGGGCACAATCGGAGAAAGACAGAAAGCCTTGACTTCGAAGAGCCTTTTTATTTCCTGGCCGGATATAGGCTCGGTTTCGGCGCTCCGGGAGGATATGGTTTTGCCTTCTTTAATTAATTTTAGATAAGTTTCTGCGTTGGAATCGACTTCGACGGTTACTCTATCGAGGTCTTTTTGAAGATAGCCGAGCGCCAGGTAAAGCAGGAATTTTTGTTCCTTCTCCTGCCAGATAAGCCCCAGGGCCTTCTGCATCCCCAGTTCCTCTATATACTCGGTTTTAATCTGATTGAATATCTCTCTTTCGTCCAAAGTGGTGGTGAAGGCGTGCGAGAGTTCTTGCAGGGTGTAAAGCTCGGAAATCTTTTTATCCAGCTCTTCCTGGATTTTATTTAACTCAAGGTCGGTGCGCACGATTAACTTTGCCTGTTCGTCCATCTGGTCTAAAGAATTCTTCAGATGGTCGATGGTTAACTGCATTTGCCGCATTCTTTCGGCTTTGAATATGTTGATAAGGGCCAATACGATAATCGCCACCAGGGTAATAGCGATCGATAAGTATAAAATAGCGTTCGGATTCGGCATCGTTTTAGCTTATCGCCAGGATGGCGATAGTTTGATTATGGCAATAGGTCTTGCCGGCAAAATCGGTTGTTTTTAAAGGCGCCTGTTCTCCTAAAGTGCACAGCCCCAGTATCGGCGTTCCCGGGAAATGGGATTCGATAATTTCCAATTCTTTCATAAATTGTCTTCCCAGCAGATATAGCCGGGAAGCGGAATTAAATACGAGTATTATACTCGCTTTCTCTTTCTTTGGGAACGCCTGCATGTTCAGGGATTGCTTTGCCTCAAGAGCCGCTTCTTCCGTCGCAGCCAGAGAAGATTCTTTTGTCCCGATCATTAATCTTACCCGGCTGTTCTCCGGCACATCGCCGCGGCAGATCAAAGAGCCGTCGTCGCGTATAAACAGAATATTCCTCAATAAATATTCTTCCTCTCCGGAAATATTAATACCGATAGGATAGAGGCAGGATATGCGCTTTAGCTCTTTTTTTAATTCCAGAATATCCTTGGCAAAATAATCTTGATATAAAGACGCGGCCGGTTTCTCTTCTATCTCTTTAATTATAAAATTATCCGACGACGTTACCAAATGAGGTTTGCCGATGGGTTTCCATCCGTGCTTTATTCCCAGGCCGAAACCTATCCTGCCCGCCCAGAGCACGCCTACGGCGCCTCTGGTAAGGGTTTCTCTATTGAAGTACTGAAAGGTTTTGTTGGATATGTTGTCGGATGCGGCGTTTGCGCCGATTATCGGGAAGCTGCGGCCCAGTCTTTGCTGGAGCCCTTTTAAAAAAGCGGCATTATCCACGATTTGTCCGTCGGAAAAAATCAAACAAAATCGACGCTGGACGTCTTTCATTCCGAACAACAGCTGTTTTCCGATGCGGTCTCCTCCGGCGAAAAGGTCGGCTAACACATTTTTTGCCGAGACGACGTTAAAGTAAGCGTTTTTCGCGCTAATCAGCGCTATGGCTATACCGTGTTTTAAAATCCCGTCTTTGGTTAAGATTGCGCTGCTGGTCGTTCCCAGCAAGGGCACGTCGGGGCCGATGAGGTTGCCTATCGCCCTTAATAAATAAGAAAAGGCAAATTCAAAAGAAGTAAACAGGATAGCCAAAGAGATCTCTTCCTGATTTAAATTTACCTTTGCTTGAGAGACCGCTTCGGCTACGGCAGATTTATAATCCTCGTTGGTGCTTATACCTACTCCGGCATAGACGGGCATAGTAAAATCTTAACATATATTCGGGTAGGGTCAATAAATTAGTTGACCTTACAACCATTCTTTATTAAAATATGAAAACTGGCGCTATCGTCTAGTTCGGCCTAGGATGTCAGCTTCTCAAGCTGAAGACACGGGTTCAAATCCCGTTAGCGCTATATTTTTACCCCGTTAGAGAACTTTGTTCTCTAACGGGGTAAACTTTAGAAGCTG